>NZ_JAGTPI010000129.1:0-1188 GCF_021147825.1 Pseudomonas quasicaspiana | reverse complement strand
CATGCAAGAGCGAAAGACCTACACCCGCGAGTTCAAGCAACGTGCTGCGAGCATGGTTCTTGATGACAACTGCTCAGTTCCCGATGTCTGTGCATCGATGGAGGTTGGCCGTACGGCTCTGCGCCGCTGGGTTGATCAGGTTCGTAAAGAGCGTCAGAAAGGGCAGCCAGTAGCAGGTACCAAGGCAATCAGCGACGAACAGCGAGAGCTTCAACAGCTGCGAGCCAAGGTCAAGCGCTTGGAAACTGAAGCTGAAATATTAAAAAAGGCTACGGCTCTCTTGATGTCGGATCCCGATCGTTTTTCCTGATCGAGGAGCTGAGGGAGTCGAGTTCATATCCGACCAGCTTGCTTTGCAGTGTGATGGGCGTTTCCCGCAGCGCGTTCTATGACTGGATTAAGCGACGTTCAGCGCCGATAGCCAACCGTGACGCGCTCAGAGCGAAAGTCGTGCAATTGCATGTTGAAAGCCGGGGAAGTGCAGGCGCGCGGATGATCTCTCAGCACTTGAAGGCCCAGCATATCCAGGTCGGAAGGTATTTGGCTGGAAAGCTGATGGCGGAGGCAAATCTGGCCAGCAGGCAGCGCCGCCGCCATCAGTACCGCTCCAGAGGCGTCGAAGCATTTGTGGCCAAGAACCTGCTCGAACGTAACTTCGAGCCAACCGCAATCAATCAGGTCTGGTGCGGCGACGTCACCAGCCTGATGGTTGGGAAGCGCTGGTATCACTTGGCAGTAGTTATTGACCTGTTCGCCCGCAGAGTCGTGGGCTGGGGGTTTTCTCTGATCAATGACGCCAACCTGGTTAGCAAGGCGCTGAGAATGGCGGTGGAGGTTCGAGGCAAACATGCAGGCTTGATGTTCCATTCAGATCAAGGCTGCCAATACACCAGCCAGCGCTTTCAGTCCGAGCTACTGGAGCATGGGATAACGCAAAGCATGAGCCGCAGGGGGCAGTGCTGGGACAACGCACCAACAGAGCGTTTCTTCGGAACGCTCAAATCAGAGTGGGTGCCCGCCAAGGGCTACACGACAGTTGAAGAAGCCAGGCAGGATATGACCAGCTTCTTCATGCGCTACAACAGAATCAGACTCCACAGCTACAACAACTACTTGTCGCCAATAGCTATGGAGCAGCAGGCGGCTTGATCACCGTAATCGGTGTCCGGAAAAACTTGACCAGAACAG
>NZ_JAGTPI010000128.1:0-1258 GCF_021147825.1 Pseudomonas quasicaspiana | reverse complement strand
GTGTCGTCTTCACAGTCACCGCAATCTGGCCCTGCCTTCATTTATCAAGGCATGTCGCAAATTGCTTGGGTGTTATATGGTCAAGCCTCACGGGCAATTAGTATGGGTTAGCTCAACGCCTCACAGCGCTTACACACCCCACCTATCAACGTCGTAGTCTTCGACGGCCCTTCAGGGAACTCAAGGTTCCAGTGAGATCTCATCTTGAGGCAAGTTTCCCGCTTAGATGCTTTCAGCGGTTATCTTTTCCGAACATAGCTACCCGGCAATGCCACTGGCGTGACAACCGGAACACCAGAGGTTCGTCCACTCCGGTCCTCTCGTACTAGGAGCAGCCCCTCTCAAATCTCAAACGTCCACGGCAGATAGGGACCGAACTGTCTCACGACGTTCTAAACCCAGCTCGCGTACCACTTTAAATGGCGAACAGCCATACCCTTGGGACCGGCTTCAGCCCCAGGATGTGATGAGCCGACATCGAGGTGCCAAACACCGCCGTCGATATGAACTCTTGGGCGGTATCAGCCTGTTATCCCCGGAGTACCTTTTATCCGTTGAGCGATGGCCCTTCCATACAGAACCACCGGATCACTAAGACCTACTTTCGTACCTGCTCGACGTGTCTGTCTCGCAGTCAAGCGCGCTTTTGCCTTTATACTCTACGACCGATTTCCGACCGGTCTGAGCGCACCTTCGTACTCCTCCGTTACTCTTTAGGAGGAGACCGCCCCAGTCAAACTACCCACCATACACTGTCCTCGATCCGGATAACGGACCTGAGTTAGAACCTCAAAGTTGCCAGGGTGGTATTTCAAGGTTGGCTCCACGCAGACTGGCGTCCACGCTTCAAAGCCTCCCACCTATCCTACACAAGCAAATTCAAAGTCCAGTGCAAAGCTATAGTAAAGGTTCACGGGGTCTTTCCGTCTAGCCGCGGATACACTGCATCTTCACAGCGATTTCAATTTCACTGAGTCTCGGGTGGAGACAGCGCCGCCATCGTTACGCCATTCGTGCAGGTCGGAACTTACCCGACAAGGAATTTCGCTACCTTAGGACCGTTATAGTTACGGCCGCCGTTTACCGGGGCTTCGATCAAGAGCTTCGCGTTAGCTAACCCCATCAATTAACCTTCCGGCACCGGGCAGGCGTCACACCCTATACGTCCACTTTCGTGTTTGCAGAGTGCTGTGTTTTTAATAAACAGTCGCAGCGGCCTGGTATCTTCGACCGGCAGGGGCTTACGCAGTAAATGCTT
>NZ_JAGTPI010000127.1:0-1317 GCF_021147825.1 Pseudomonas quasicaspiana | reverse complement strand
CCGGTATGACTCACCCACATGGGTTACAAATCAGTTCACGCACATAGGTAACAGTTTTTAACTGGCAGGGTCGATTTCGCGAGGATCTGACCATGCCCTGGAAAGAGCTGAAACCTATGGACCTTAAAGTGATGTTCATCGCCGACTACCTGTCCCAGAAGCACAGCCTTAGCCAGCTGTGCCGGGACTATGAGGTCAGCCGAAAGACTGGGTATAAGTGGATCAGGCGTTACGAGGCAGAGGGGCCGAGCGGGCTTGATGAACGTAGCCGCTGCCGCCACAACCAGACCTACGTGGTGCCCTTGGCGGTGAAGCAGGCAATCGTTGAGTTTCGCTTAATTGGCGAGACGATCCCCGGTCCGAAAAAGATTCAGAACAGCCTCATGCAGCGTTTTCCAGACCAGGATCCGCCCTCGAAAACGACCATTTACAACATTCTCAAGGCAGCTGATCTGATTACCCCCAAGCCATTGCGCCGACGGGTGGCTGTGTATCCCAAGCCTTTACGCAAGGCAGAAAATCCCAACCAGTTATTCAGTGCTGACTACAAGGGCCAATACCTGACCGGAGCAGGGATTTGGTGTTATCCGCTGACGATCATGGATCATGCCAGCCGGTTTTTGCTGGCTTGCCAGAGCATGAGCAGCACCAATCTCAAGGAAACCCAGCAAACCTTCGAAAGGGTTTTTCGCGAATACGGCCTGCCAGAGCGTATTCGTACTGACAATGGGATTCCGTTTGCCAGCACCAGTCGTGCAGGGCTTTCACAACTGTCGATTTGGTGGATGAGACTTGGAATTATTCCTGAGCGGATCGAGCCTGGTCGCCCAGATCAGAATGGGCGGCATGAGCGTATGCACCGGACGTTGAAAAGTACGTTACCTCACCCGTCGGCAATTGCCTGGGAGGCCCAGCAGCGCCACTTTGATCGCTTCCTGCAGCACTATAATTATGAGCGTGGACATGAGGCGCTTGGCCAGAAAACGCCTGCTGCTTGCTATACGCCTTCAACTCGAATGTACCCAGAAACGCTACCGGAAATGACCTATGCGAGCCATATTGAGAGTTACCTGGCCGACAGTAGCGGAATCATCAATCGAGGAGGCATGCGGGTTTATGTGGGCAATTTACTTTGTCACCAGACCATCGGAATGGAGATGATCGGTGATGGGGTATGGAATGTAATCTTCGGTCCGGTGATCTTGGGCCACGTGAATGCGAGAGATGCAAAAAACGGTTATGTCTCAATCAAAGTGTCACCTATGTGAATGCACTTTTTTGTAACCCATGTGGTTGATCCGTACATGCCCCACCACT
>NZ_JAGTPI010000126.1:0-1359 GCF_021147825.1 Pseudomonas quasicaspiana | reverse complement strand
ACCTCCACCGGCGCACCTTCTCCCGAAGTTACGGTGCCATTTTGCCTAGTTCCTTCACCCGAGTTCTCTCAAGCGCCTTGGTATTCTCTACCCAACCACCTGTGTCGGTTTGGGGTACGGTTCCTGGTTACCTGAAGCTTAGAAGCTTTTCTTGGAAGCATGGCATCAACCACTTCGTGTTCTAAAAGAACACTCGTCATCAGCTCTCGGCCTTAAGATCCCGGATTTACCTAAGATCTCAGCCTACCACCTTAAACTTGGACAACCAACGCCAAGCTGGCCTAGCCTTCTCCGTCCCTCCATCGCAATAACCAGAAGTACAGGAATATTAACCTGTTTTCCATCGACTACGCTTTTCAGCCTCGCCTTAGGGACCGACTAACCCTGCGTCGATTAACGTTGCGCAGGAAACCTTGGTCTTTCGGCGTGGGTGTTTTTCACACCCATTGTCGTTACTCATGTCAGCATTCGCACTTCTGATACCTCCAGCAAGCTTCTCAACTCACCTTCACAGGCTTACAGAACGCTCCTCTACCGCATCATCCTAAGATGATACCCGTAGCTTCGGTACCTGGTTTGAGCCCCGTTACATCTTCCGCGCAGGCCGACTCGACTAGTGAGCTATTACGCTTTCTTTAAAGGGTGGCTGCTTCTAAGCCAACCTCCTAGCTGTCTAAGCCTTCCCACATCGTTTCCCACTTAACCAGGATTTTGGGACCTTAGCTGACGGTCTGGGTTGTTTCCCTTTTCACGACGGACGTTAGCACCCGCCGTGTGTCTCCCATGCTCGGCACTTGTAGGTATTCGGAGTTTGCATCGGTTTGGTAAGTCGGGATGACCCCCTAGCCGAAACAGTGCTCTACCCCCTACAGTGATACATGAGGCGCTACCTAAATAGCTTTCGAGGAGAACCAGCTATCTCCGAGCTTGATTAGCCTTTCACTCCGATCCACAGGTCATCCGCTAACTTTTCAACGGTAGTCGGTTCGGTCCTCCAGTTAGTGTTACCCAACCTTCAACCTGCCCATGGATAGATCGCCCGGTTTCGGGTCTATTCCCAGCGACTAGACGCCCTATTAAGACTCGCTTTCGCTACGCCTCCCCTATTCGGTTAAGCTCGCCACTGAAAATAAGTCGCTGACCCATTATACAAAAGGTACGCAGTCACCCAACAAAGTGGGCTCCCACTGCTTGTACGCATACGGTTTCAGGATCTATTTCACTCCCCTCTCCGGGGTTCTTTTCGCCTTTCCCTCACGGTACTAGTTCACTATCGGTCAGTCAGTAGTATTTAGCCTTGGAGGATGGTCCCCCCATGTTCAGACAAGGTTTCTCGTGCCCCGTCCTACTCGATTTCAT
>NZ_JAGTPI010000125.1:0-1471 GCF_021147825.1 Pseudomonas quasicaspiana | reverse complement strand
CGCCCTCCCGGCTAAAGCCGGTCCTATGTATGGACTCGCCCCTACATTCAACCTGCTTTTGAACACTGCTACCCGGTTGCATCTATGTATAAGGCCTATTCGAGGAAGCATCATCAGCTTCTGGCCAACATTGGGTGAGCTCGCGGTATGCCAATTACGATAAGGCCTCAAAAGGGCCAGTAGGACCGTAGGCATCTATCCACGACGGTCTGACCAAGGGTCAATGTTCTTAAGCAGCGGTTGAGGTGACCCAGCCCTCCGGTGGCAGAACTCTGTTTTTTCAATGATTCATCGTCGCCTCCTGGCAACCCGCTGGCTGGCGACTATAGGTCTGATCGTTTTGCAGCAGCACCCAGACGATTCGCAGGTTTCGGTTGGCCAATCTGACGGCGGCTCCCTTTTGACCATGCTGGCTTAACCAGCGTCTCAAACGGCGATCATCCGGATGTTCAGAGTCAGGCCGCACCTGCCTTAACACAGCGTGCGCTCCCTGAATTGAAAGGCTGCGAATGTAGCCATCACCGCGTTTGCAAATTTTGCCCAGCCGAACTTTTTGTCCGCTGCTGTTTTGCTCAGGAACCGTACCGAAGTAGGCTGCGAACATTCGTGCATTGGCGAAGCGCCCAGGTTCAGTTTGCTTGGCCAGTAGCGCTGTAGCGATGACAGGACCGATGCCACGTACTGTCATCAGGCGCTTTGCTGTCTTGTCTTCGCGCGCGGCAGCTTCCAGACGCCCCGTCAGCACGTCGATACGTTCACCCAGCTGACTCCATTCGCCCAGCAGTTCGTCGACCAACTCGCGCAACATATCTGGCAATGGCTGGGTTGCGTCTTCCAGTATGCGTGGGACATTTCGGCTTAGGGCCACCGCCCCTTGCGCCATGGCAATGCCTTGTTCCAGCAGCAACCCACGTATCTGATTACCCATTGCGGTGCGCCGCTTTACATACCCTTGCCGAACACGATGCAGGGCCTGCATGGCCAATTGCGCGTTACTTTTGACGGGCACTGAAGCAATGTTTACATCTCGTCCCGAGCGCAATATCGCCAGGACATCGTTGCGGTCATTCTTGGCGCCGCTGCGATGATTGGCGACATGTTGCGCCGGTAAAATTCGCGCCTGATTGCCCTGAGCTTGCAGCAACTGCGCCCAAGCCTGTGCGCCAGGGCCGGTTTCCATCAGCACCGTCACGCTTGACGGCAGTTTTTGTAAAAAGGCTACAAAGGCTTCGCGTGACTTGATTCGCTCTTCGTAAATGACCTGACCAAGGGCGTCTTCTCCGGCTATCTGGAATACGTTCTTGGCAAGATCTACAGCCACTGTTGAACAAGCCGACACATCGGCTGAAGACAAAGCGTTACTTTTGATCGTATGCTTTTTCATGGACTCGCCCTCGCTGTCGTTGGCTTCTTAAGAATGCCACCGTGGCGCTACTGACGCCTCGGCTTGGGCGAGTCCATCCAATTACGG
>NZ_JAGTPI010000124.1:0-1533 GCF_021147825.1 Pseudomonas quasicaspiana | reverse complement strand
TTGCGCCGGCTTCTATTGCCCAATAACCAACGTAGTTTCCATCTTCGCCTTGTAGATGAGTATCATGCCAAGGGGCTTGCTTAAATGCGGGATACCATTGCTTGCAATATGTTTTCAAATAGTCAGTGGCTTCAATTTTTGATTTCGCATATATTGCCTGCACCAAAGGTGAATATACGTCGTGATACCATTGATCAATATCGTGCCTGTTAGGTAGCATTTTGCAAAGCAGATCTTCATATAGTGTGTCTTCCCCCTCATACCCCCCATTGTCTATAAATTTGACGAAACGCTTCAGCAGGTCAGTGCGATGTAATAGAATGCAGAATCCTATGACTTGTACGCATTCTTCATACTCGTGTGGCTGGGTGTCTAACGCCAGCGGCGAAATGTCGGGAGACTTTTCTGAGTCTGCAAGAGCTGCTTGTCGTATTTCATATTTTTCAATTAAATCTTCAAGTAGGGGGGGGAGAGATGATAAGTCCTCTCCCGCTGTATATGTCGCTGTGAGCTTTCGAAGTGCTAGGCGTTGGGTGAATCTTAAGCGAAGCGTAGCTTCCCCTTCTGGGGTGTCTGACTTAAATGTCGTGGTTTTTAGAAGCTCTGTCGCTTCGTCATGGTCGTTAAGAAAGTTTTTATAATGGTTTTCGCTAAAGAGTTTTTGTCTTTTGATCATCTGGGTAGGCCTCAAGCTTGAGAGAGTCTAGTGCGCCATACTTTTTGGCATAAAGATCTTTTATGCTTGTTCACGAGACCTTTAATTTCATTCTCCGCGTAATAAAAAGCCTTGTGATTCTCATGGGAAGATTCATCAGCGTTTTTCAGGCGGGCGCTTGCACGCTCTTTAGGGATCGGGCTGCCGTGGTATAACGGCTTGTAGGACAAGTGGCGACTGTTTGATGCAGCCACTTTAACGTGTAAAGAATACGTCGGGACGGCTCTCTCCAAATTTTTCTCAAGCCATTCGTCACTCATTTGAACGAGTAAACCCCTTGGCGCTTTAGATGGGCGTGCTTCGCTTTTTGCCATATTGGTATTGTTTTTACCAGCGATTACCTTTTTTGCTTTACTAGCGGGTGATTTGGTTTCTGGAATTTCACAGGGCTCAATCAATTCGCTTGGTTCAGCGAGGCCCGACACTCCCAGTTTAGAACCAGCCCCCGGCTTCCGAGTATTGTTCAGTTCACGCTTAAATTTTGGCGCATCTTCATCATGGCTCGCCTTGGCATCGACTATGGCAAATTTTTCGCCTCCGTTGCTGGCAGGATTCGCGCGCCATACGGCATCGATATCTGTTCCGTTAGCGCCGTCGGTTAACTTGTAAATAATGTGCTTTCCCTTCGGACTGCAACCTTTAGAAAGCTTCCCCAACTTGCTCGCACTCGGCCCCCCCTCAAACCCACTCCCATCCGCGCCTTTGTCGTGTCCGTCCCAGTCTTTACCCCAGCCAAACTCCCCGGCGCAGATGTAATCGGCAATGTGCTCGCCGCTGACACCCAGGCCTTCGTTCAAAATACTCGAAGAGGCTTGAAG
>NZ_JAGTPI010000123.1:0-1617 GCF_021147825.1 Pseudomonas quasicaspiana | reverse complement strand
GGCCGATTCTGTTGAAAAAGTAGATCTCCTGCCTGGTCTGCGGCAAAATCAGGTCATCGGCCAGCGGGAGGATTCGCAGCATGATGGGACAATTGTCGAGCGGACAAGAGAGACTGTTTTACTCGTTCAACATTGAAGATCACATCCCAGCCAATCACCTCCTGCGCAGCATTGATCGATGCCTCGATCTAAGCGATCTGCGCCATTATCTCGCCGATTTTTATAGCCCGATCGGGCGACCTTCGATTGATCCCGAACTGATGATTCGCCTGTTGGTGGTGGGCTACTGCTACGGCATTCGCTCCGAACGTCGGTTGTGCGAAGAGGCTCATTTGAACCTGGCGTATCGCTGGTTCTGCCGCTTAAGCCTCGAAGACGAAGTCCCCAATCACTCTACGTTTTCCAAGAATCGCCACGGTCGTTTTCGTGACAGCTCGCTGTTTCGCTGGCTGTTCAACGAGGTGCTGCGTCGCTGCATGGACGCAGGTCTGGTCAAGGGCGAAGGGTTTGCGGTCGACGCCAGCGTCATCAAGGCAGATGCCAGTCGGCAACGTGGCGTACCTGGCGATGATGAAATCAACTGGCGCGATCCGTCGCTGAGTACTCGCGCGGTGCGTGAGTACCTCGAAGCGCTGGATGAAGAGGCGTTGGCCGAAGCGCTGCCCAAGCGCCTGTCACTGACTGATCCACTCTCTCGTTGGACAGCCGCACCAGGAGGCCCGGCGTTTTTCGCTTACTCGACGAACTACCTGATTGATGTCGAGCATGGCGTGATCATGGACGTGGAGCCGACGCCAGCGCATCGAACTGCCGAGGTCGAGAGCACCAAGACCATGATCGAGCGGGTCGAAGAACAGTTCGACATCAAGCCGGATCGGCTCATCGGCGATACCGCTTATGGGACCGCACCGATGTTGGCCTGGATGGTCGACGAAAAAGACATCGAGCCACATGTACCGGTTTGGGACAAAACCGAGCGCAAGAACGACAGCCTCTCAATCAGCGATTTTCAATGGCATGAAGAAGCGCAGGAATATCGTTGCCCCACCGGACACGCTCTGCGTAGCGAATGGCGGGCCTTCAAGAACCAACGCTCACATATCACGAAAGCCGACACCATCATCTTTCGATCCCGGCAAACCGACTGTGCTAAATGCTCAATGAAAGAGCGCTGCTGCCCGAGCACTTCGTTTAGAAAAATCGCACGCAGCGTCCATGAAGCGGCGCGCGAAGTTGCGCGGCGCATCGCCAAGACACCTCAATACGTGTGTTCTCGCCATGAGCGCAAGAAGGTCGAAATGTTGTTCGCTCATCTCAAGCGAATCCTGAAACTGGATCGGTTGCGACTACGAGGAATGACCGGTGCGAACGACGAATTCACCTTGGCGGCTGCGGTACAGAATCTAAGACGACTGGCGAAACTGACCTCTCAAGGGCCACCGACTACGGGATAGGCGCGCCTGGGATCAGCAAAAACCTTCAAATCAACCTACTAACCAAGCTGCAACGATCAACGCAGAACCGGAAAGCCACGCAACGTGGTGAACAGGTTCTGAAGAGACGATCAACTTCGAAATCTTCCAGTTTGAAAATCCGACTTTTTCAACAGAATCGGCC
>NZ_JAGTPI010000121.1:0-2135 GCF_021147825.1 Pseudomonas quasicaspiana | reverse complement strand
CCCACATAGAGCCGGGCTTGCTTCGCGACAGTGCAGTGTCAGGCATTCCAGGCGCGCTAATGAAACAAAACGCAATCACCTGATCTGGAATGCTTTCCTGTAGGAGCGCGCTTGCCCGCGATGAATGACAACGCGGTCTTTCTGATACACCCCATCGCCTGCATCGCGGGCAAGCCCGGCTCCCACATAAAGCCGGGCTTGCTTCGCGATAGCGCGGTGTAAGGGAAACCAGGCGCGCGCTGATCAAACAAAACGCAATCACCTGATCTGGAATGCTTTCCTGTAGGAGCGCGCTTGCCCGCGATGAACGATAACGCGGTCTTTCTGATACACCGCATCGCCTGCATCGCGGGCAAGCCCGGCTCCCACATAGAGCCGGGCTTGCTTCGCGACAGTGCAGTGTCAGGGGCGCAAAGTGCGCTAATGAAACCCAATGCAATCACCTGATCTGGAATGCTTTCCTGTAGGAGCGCGCTTGCCCGCGATGAACGATAACGCGGTCTTTCTGATACACCCCATCGCCTGCATCGCGGGCAAGCCCGGCTCCCACATAGAACCGGGTTTGCTTCGCGACAGCGCGGTGTCAGGGACACCAGGCTCGCTAAGGATGCATCGGCGGTGTGTACGCCAGTGTCGCGCCCAGAATCCACAGCAGAAACAACACCAGCGGCGTGTGCACCAGCAACTGCACGAACGAGAAGCCGATCAAATCCCGAGCCTTCAAACCCAGCACGCCTAACAGCGGCAGCATGTAGAACGGGTTGATCAGGTTCGGCAGCGCTTCGGCGGCGTTGTAAATCTGCACGGCCCAGCCCAGGTGATACTCAAGGTCATTGGCCACCTGCATCACATAGGGCGCTTCGATGATCCACTTTCCGCCGCCCGACGGGATGAAGAAACCCAAGACTGCCGAATACACGCCCATCAGCAGCGCGTAGGTGTCGTGGGAGGCGATGCTGGTGAAGAAGGTCGAGATGTGATGGGCCAGGGTCTGCGCATCCGTGCCCTTTACGGTCGTCATCAATGCCGCGATGGACCCATACAGCGGGAACTGGATCAGCACGCCCGTGGTGGTCGGCACTGCCCGGGTCACGGCATCGAGAAAGCTGCGTGGACGCCAGTGCAGCAGCGCACCGACCATGATGAACAGGAAGTTATACGTATTCAGCCCGGAAATCGCCGTAATTGCCGGCTTGGTGGAAAACTCGTTGAAGATCCAGCCGGACGCCAGCAGCACCATCAGAATGATCAGCAGCGGGCTGTATTCCAGCCATTCACCCGGACGGGTACGCGCAGGTAACGCGGGCATGCTGAACGCCGGATCGACGCCGCACGCCTGGGCATCTTTAGCGCTGTTCGGGCCCGGCGCCGTTGCGTAAGCCACTACCAGCGATACCACGACCAGCGCCGCCAGCAGCACACCGGACTGCCAGAGGAAAATGGTTTCGGTGAACGGGATAACGCCGGTGATAGCCAGAATCGAAGGTGGAAGGCTGCCGGGGTTGGCTTGCAACTGTGCCGCCGAGGATGAAAGCCCCAACGCCCACACGGCGCCGAGCCCCAGATAGGCCGCTGCACCCGCTGCGCGATAGTCCATGCGCAAGTCGGTACGGCGGGCGAGGGCGCGAACCAGCAAGCCGCCGAATACCAGCGACAGGCCCCAGTTGAGCAGCGAGGCGACCATGGAGATCAGCGCAACCCAGGCCACTGCCGAGCGCCCGTTCTTTGGAATGCGCGCCAGCCGGTCGATGAGCTTTACTGCAGGAGGAGAGCTGGCCACCACATAACCGCCAATCACCACGAAGGCCATTTGCATGGTGAACGGAATCAGACTCCAGAAGCCGTCGCCAAAAGCTTTGGCAGCATCGGCAGGTCTGGCACCCATGGCCAGCGTGGCAACCGTGACGATGACCACCGCGAGCGCGGCGAACACCCAGGAATCAGGAAACCAGCGCTCCGCCCATTTGGCGCAACGCAGGGCGAAACGGGCAGAGCGACTATCTTCGATATCGGCGGCCACGGGGTTGTCCTCTTGTATTTATTATTGGGGGTTGAATCTTTATTACATACCCACTGTAGGAGCTGCCGAAGGCTGCGATGCGGTGTGTCAGTCACTCCGCATCGCAGCCTTCGGC
>NZ_JAGTPI010000120.1:0-2249 GCF_021147825.1 Pseudomonas quasicaspiana | reverse complement strand
GCCTCACCCTATAACCCAGAGATGCGCCGCGTCACCGGTAGGAGCGAACTTGTTCGCGAGACGATGGACCTGTGTACACAGGCTTGTCCTCTCGCGAACAAGTTCGCTCCTACCGGGATCATTGTATTAGCCCAGAAATAACTTATACGCCGGATTCTTGCTCTCATCCCAATACGGATAGCCAATCTCGGCCAGTGCCGCCGGGACCAGATGCCGTTCATCCTCTGGCACCACCAGCCCCGCGACCACACGACCATCCGCCGCGCCATGGTTGCGGTAATGGAACATGGAAATCGTCCACTGCCCGCCCAGCTTGTTGAGGAAGTTGAACAGCGCACCCGGGCGTTCCGGGAATTCGAAGCGGAACACTACTTCGTCGCTGACCCGCTCGGCATGCCCCCCAACCATATGTCGAATGTGCAGCTTGGCCAGTTCATTGTCGGTCAGGTCAATCACCGGGAAACCCTGTTCGGTGAGGCTGGTGATCAGACCTTTACGTGGATCAGTGTCCGGATGCGTCTGCACACCGACAAAAATGTGCGCTTCGCGGTCGGTGTGATAACGGTAGTTGAATTCGGTGATCTGGCGCTTGCCGATGGCCTCGCAGAACGCCTTGAAGCTGCCCGGTTGCTCGGGAATGGTCACGGCGATGATGGCTTCGCGGCCTTCACCCAGTTCGGCGCGCTCGGCTACGTGACGCAAGCGGTCGAAGTTGACGTTGGCACCTGAGTCGATAGCGACGAAGGTCTGGCCGCTGACTTCTTCCTGCTCGACATACTTTTTGATCCCCGCCACCGCCAGGGCCCCTGACGGCTCGGTGATCGAGCGGGTGTCGTCGTAAATGTCCTTGATCGCCGCGCAGATTTCATCGGTGCTGACCGTGATCACTTCGTCGACGTAGTGCCTGCAGATGTCGAAGGTGTACTCACCAATTTGCGCCACCGCCACGCCGTCCGCGAACAATCCCACCTGCTGCAGCACAACGCGTTCGCCGTACGCCATGGCTTGCTGCAGGCAGTTGGAATCATCCGGCTCGACACCGATGACCTTGATCTCCGGCCGCAGGTATTTCACGTAAGCCGCGATACCGGCGATCAAACCACCGCCGCCCACCGGGACGAAAATTGCGTCCAGTGGTCCCTGATGCTGGCGAAGAATCTCCATGGCCACGGTGCCTTGCCCGGCAATCGTGTCGGGATCGTCATAGGGATGGATGTAAACGAAGCCCATTTGTTCGACGAGTTTCAGCGAATGGGCCAGCGCCTCAGGAAAAGAATCGCCATGCAGCACCACTTTGCCGCCCCGGGAACGCACGCCTTCGACCTTGATTTCAGGCGTGGTCTTGGGCATCACGATAGTCGCTTCAACGCCCAGGGTTTTCGCCGCCAGTGCCAGACCTTGCGCGTGGTTGCCTGCCGACGCTGTCACTACGCCACGGGCCAGTTCTTCCGGGCTTAGCTGCGCCAGTTTGTTGTACGCGCCACGAATCTTGAACGAGAACACCGGCTGCAAGTCTTCGCGCTTGAGCAACACCTGATTGCCAAGCCGCTCGGACAACTGACGAGCGCCCTGCAACGGGGTTTCCACGGCGACATCGTAGACGCGTGAGTTGAGTATTTTGCGGGCGTAGTGATTAAGCAGGTCAGTCATCGCGTCGGCCCCTTGTCATGGAGGGCGATGCGCTGAGCCTGAGAAGCGAAGAGGGCGGTTTGAATGCTGATCATGTCTGACTCCCGGTTTGCTTTTTTAGCCCAGGAGACAAGAAAAACCCGCCTCTTGGGCGGGTTGGGTGCACGCGTCGGCTAACCCGCCATGACTGGAATGGCGGTAATAATAATCTGGCCGGCGAAATGCTTGGTTACGTTCATGCTTGAAGACTATTGCGGATGCTCTTTGCAAGTCAAGACAGGCAAAGCTAAATCCTTATCGGAGCGCTTCGTATCTTAATGATCAGGTCATTTTTCCTTCACCTTGGCACTTTATGGTGAGGGCAGTGGTCAGTGAATGACGTCATTTAAAGAACAGCCAAGAGGGCACGCGTTATGGACGACTATCAAGAAGAACTGCTGGAATACCAAGCGTTTGAACTAGATCCGCCAGAGCCTGCGGATGATGCGACTGAGTTGTGAGTGTCTGAGCAGACTTCTTTTCTGTAGATACTCTGTTGCCGGTCAAGCTTTCACGAAGTGTTTTTCGCTGAATAGCTTGGCCGTATCAAAATCCTCTCCCGAGCGCATGCATGCCCAGAG
>NZ_JAGTPI010000011.1:0-119297 GCF_021147825.1 Pseudomonas quasicaspiana | reverse complement strand
ATGAAGCTGGACGCGATCGAAAGTGAATCGCGTCCAGCTTCATCGCGGGCAAGCCCAGCTCCCACAGGCGCAGCATTCAACAGGCCTGAGGGTTAATCCTGTGCCTGCATGCAGGGCAGAAAAATCCCACAGCCCTCAACGGTTGGGGGTTAAGCGCCGACGTGATATGTTTGCAGGCGTTTTACACATAATATTTCGACTGAATTTGATACCGAGCCTGCTGACTCTATGCGAATGCGCCTTATGCTGTTGGGCGGCGGGAATGCCCTCGGGCAGGCGCTGATTCGTCTGGGTGCAGAGGAAGACATTGGCTTCCTGGCACCGCGTCCACCGCAAGACGGATGGGATGCAGCGAGTCTGACGCAACTGCTTGATGACACCCGCCCCGATGCCTTGATCAATCTTGCCTACTATTTCGACTGGTTTCAGGCGGAATCCGTAAGCGACGCGCGCCTGTCCAGTCAGGAACGCTCTGTTGAGCGCCTCGCCGAGCTGTGCCAGCACCACAACATTGTTCTACTGCAGCCTTCCAGCTATCGGGTGTTCGATGGTTCGCGGGCTACCGCCTACAGTGAGAAAGACGAACCGGTGCCGTTGGGTGCACGTGGCCAGGCACTGTTGCGTATCGAGCAAAGTGTGCGCGCTACCTGCCCGCAACACCTGCTGCTGCGGTTCGGCTGGCTACTCGATGACAGTGCCGAGGGTGTGTTGGGGCGTTTTCTCAAGCGCGCCGAATCAACGCAAGAGTTGTTGATGGCCGACGACCGACGTGGCAACCCGACGCCCGTCGACGATGCCGCGCGGGTCATGATTGCCGTCCTCAAGCAGCTCGACTGTGAAGCGCCTCTTTGGGGTACTTACCACTACGCCGGTCATGAGGCTACTACGCCGCTGGCGCTTGGGCAGGCGATTCTCACCGAAGCCCGTTTGTTGCATCCTCTGGCAATAGAGTCACCAACTGCGCAGGCCCATGCTGCACGTCCCGACGCAGCAGACGAGCCTCAACATGGCGTGCTGGCCTGCAAGAAAATCCTTCATACCTTCGGCGTCAAACCTCGTGCATGGCGTGCCGGGTTGCCGAGCCTTCTGGACCGTTATTACCGTCATGTCTGATCTTCCTGTCCTGATTACCGGCGGTGCCGGATTTATTGGCTCTAATCTGGCCGACGCGCTGCTGGCCCAAGGGCATTCGGTGCGCATTCTCGATGACCTTTCCACCGGCAAGCGCAGCAACCTTGCGCTGGATAACCCGCTTATCGAATTGATCGAGGGTGATGTTGCCGATGCCGCTCTGGTGAAGCGCGCTGCGCTGGGCTGCAAAGCGGTTGTGCATCTGGCAGCAGTCGCTTCGGTGCAAGCGTCGGTGGATGACCCGGTACGTACGCACCAGAGCAATTTCATTGGCACGTTGAACGTGTGTGAAGCCATGCGCGAAGCCGGTATCAAGCGCGTAGTTTTTGCCTCCAGTGCTGCGATCTATGGGAACAATGGCGAAGGCGAAGCCATCAGCGAAGACACGCCCAAAGCGCCGTTGACGCCTTATGCCTCGGACAAGCTGTCCAGCGAGCACTACCTCGACTTCTACGGCCGCCAGCATGGTCTGGAGCCGGCTATCTTTCGTTTCTTCAACATCTTTGGCCCGCGCCAGGATCCTTCCTCGCCTTACTCGGGTGTGATCAGTATCTTTGCCGAGCGTGCAGAAAAGGGCCTGCCCATCGCAGTGTTTGGCGATGGCGAACAAACACGGGACTTCTTCTACGTGGGCGACGTGGTCAAGTTGCTGACTCAAGCACTGGATCTGCCGCAGGTCGAGTCGGGTGCGGTCAATGTGGGTCTGAACCAGACCACTTCGTTGAACCAGTTGCTGACGGCATTGGCAGACGTCGTGGGCAAACAGCCACAAGTGACATATCAAACCGCGCGTTCCGGCGACATCCGCCACTCACGAGCGAACAACCAGCGCCTGCTGGAGCGGTTTACCCTGGATGAGCCGACGCCGTTGAAAGTGGGCTTGGCGAAACTGCTCGGTCGCTGATCCAGACCCACAAAAAAAGCACCCTTGAGGTGCTTTTTTTGTGGGCGGTTACTGCAAACCGTTGACCTGTAGGAGCTGCCGAAGGCTGCGATCGCGGTGTGCCAGAAGAAATGCTTCGCAGCCTTCGGCAGCTCCTACAGGTCCAGTGTGCGCCGCGTCTTAAAACTTGTAACCCACCCCCACCATATAAACCCACGGATCAATGTCCACACTCACCTTGGTCTTGCCAACGCTCAGGGCTGAAGGGCCGTCGACAGTCGCTTCAGTGTCGATGTCCACATACCAGACTGAGGCGTTAACCAAAATGTTGTCGGTCAGCATGTAGTCCATGCCGACTTGTGCAGCCAGGCCGACGGAATCTTTCATCTTCAGGTTGCTGAAGCCCTGGCTTTTACGATTGCCAGTCAGGTCGGTGTCAAAGAACGTGGTGTAGTTGATGCCGACACCCGCGTAGGGCTGGAACTTCGACGACGCTTCCATCGGGTAGTACTGCAGCGACAGGGTCGGCGGTAACTGCTTAACATCTGCCAGTTTGCCATCCAGGCCCGGGCCCAGACCTTTGACCGAAACGGTGTGGCTGAAAGGTGTTGCGGCCAGCAATTCGATACCCACGTGCGGGGTAATCATGTAGCCGAACGTCAGGCCAAGCTGGTTCTCACCATCAACGGTTGCCTTGGTGCCGGAGACTTTGGTGCCGTCGAGTTTCACCTCACCGCTGTCTTCATTTGGTTCAACGTGCGCGACACCGGCACGCACGATGAAATCACCCGCCTCGTAAGCCTGAGCGGCGAAAGGGGCGCTGAGCGCCAGCGCGAAGAGGGAAGCGCTGAGCAGGGTCTTGTTCATGAGGGCTCCAAAAGGCGATTCAAGTTGTCTGTCGCCAATGGTACGGAGCGTCTGAACCAAGGCTTTGACACAGCTCAATGAAATCGCAATGAAACCCGTGAAACGATCTTTTGTGCCACGCCGGTAGGAGCGAACTTGTTCGCGAAAGGGCCAGCACATCCACTGCATCTGCTTTGTCAGGAGTCCTGCTTTCCCAGCTGAATCCTGTCCCACGGGATTGCGCGAATTTAAAGGCAAACTCCCCCGCAGGTGGGCCTAATTATCGGGCAACTCGTAAACCAGGATCTTGTCTGCCTCCATGCTGTAGCCCGCGTCCGCCAACTCGCTGGTCGAGGCTTTGACCTGCATTGGACCTTCGATCCAGTACGGCTGATAAAGCTCTTCAACCTTCACGCCCAGCTCGCTGGTGACATGTACGATCTGGTTCGAAGGCGGTGGCGGCACGTGGATGCACGCGCCAAAATACGGCACCAGCAGGAACTCCGTAACGCGGCCTTCTTCGCTGACTTCCAGCGGCACGATATAACCCGGCAAGCGCACATTCTTGCCATCCAGCGCCTTGACCACTGGGGCATGGGGCGATTGTTGATGCGCAGCGGGCGCTGACTCCACTGACAGCGCATCGGACAGTTTCGACAGGTCATGAATGGGCGCAGTGATCGGCGCGATTTTTGGCGCATCCGGCGGGATCATTTCTTCCCAGGTCAGCACCTTCGGCTCGGCCGCCCACAACGGTGAGCTGACTGACAACAGCAAAACCAACAACAGGCGCCGCATGTTCAACGTCCTCATAAACGAATCGACAAGCCATCAGCCAGCGACTGCCGATAGGCGCGCCACGCAGGCACAACCCCCATCAACAACGCGGCAGCCAGAATGCCACCGAGTAGCGTCCATTCATATTCGCTGGGCAGCGAAAGCGGCAGGAACAGGCCGTAATTGCTCTGTACATAGCCTTGTGCAGAAGCGATGCCGACGTATAACAGGACCATGCCACTGACCACTCCCGCGAGTGCCAGGGCGAAGGCTTCCATGATCAGCAACGTTGCGATATGCCAGGGGCGGGCGCCCACTGAGCGCAGAATTGCCATCTCTCTGCGTCGCTCGTTAAGGCTTGTAAGAATGGCCGTGAGCATGCCGATCAAACCGGTCAGGACCACGAACAGCGAAATCACGAACAAGGCTTTTTCGGCCGTACCCATCAGGCTCCACAGTTCCTGAAGGGCCACGCCCGGCAGGATCGCCAGCAACGGCTCACCGCGGAATTCATTGATCTGGCGCTGCATCGAGAAGGTGGCGATCTTGCTGTTCAAGCCCAGCATGAACGCGGTAATTGCTTTGGGCGTCAGGTCCATATTGCGCGCCTGATCAGCAGAAATGCGTCCGTTGCCGTGAGCGGGCGCGCCGTTTTGCCAGTCAATATGGATCGCTTCCATGCCGCCGAGGCTGATGTGTAACGTGCGATCCACTGGCGTGCCGGTACGCTTGAGAATACCGACCACGGTAAACGGTTTGTCGTCGTGTTTGACCAGACTGATCGCCGCTACGCCATGGGCCAGCACCAGCTTGTCGCCGAGTTTGTATTTCAAGGCATCGGCCACTTCGGCGCCGAGCACCACTTCAAAGGGGTCCGTCGCAAAGGCCCGACCTTGTGCCAGTTCCAGGTGTTGCTGGCGGCCAAACTGGTAATGCTCGAAGTAGTTTTCGTTGGTACCCATCACTCGATAACCGCGATGGGAGTCACCCAGGGAAATCGGGATGGCCCATTTCACTTGTTTGCTTTGGGCGATTTCTTCAAAGCTGTCCCAGCGAATATTGTTGGTTGCATTACCGATACGGAACACCGAATACAGCAACAGATTGATCGAGCCGGAGCGAGCGCCGACGATCAAATCCGTGCCGCTGATGGTGCTGGCGAAACTGGCGCGGGCTTCGGTACGCACGCGCTCCACCGCCAGCAACAGGCAGACCGACAAGGCAATGGCGAATGCGGTAAGGAAAGCGGTGAAACGACGGTTAGCCAGACTGGCCATGGCTAGGCGAAACAAATACATCTCAAACCTCTGCGGCGACGGCGGCGCGATTGAGTTCGGACAACGACAGACTGCGGTCGAACAGCGGTGCCAGGCTCTGGTCGTGGCTGACGAACAACAGGCTACTGCCTGCTTCGCGGCATTCGGCGAACAACAACTTGATGAACGCTTCCCGTGCGTCGGTATCCAGCGCGGAGGTCGGTTCGTCCGCGATCACCAATTCGGGCTGACCGATCAACGCTCGTGCGGCCGCCACCCGTTGTTGTTGGCCGATGGACAGTGAGTCGGCGCGGCGACTGAGCATCTCCAGGTCTTTCAAACCCAGATGAGCCAACAGTGTTACGGCGGCATTTTCTACGCTGCCGTGGCGCTGTTTCGCACGTTCGGCGCGGACTTTCGAGAAGTGACACGGCAACTCGACGTTTTCACGCACCGAGAGAAACGGCAGCAGGTTGAACTGCTGGAAGATATAGCCGGTGTGATTGACGCGAAAACGATCACGCTCACCGGATGATAGTTCGGTGAGCTCCTGACCCAGCAGGCGAATGCTGCCGCGATTGGGTTTCTGCACGCCGCCCAGCAAACCCAGCAGCGTTGTCTTGCCACTGCCGCTGGGGCCTTTGAGGAACAGTGTTTCGCCCGGTTCCAGGCGGAACGCCGGGATATCCAGCAATTGCGCATGGCCTGGCCACGTGAAGCCAAGGTTTGCCAATTCGATAAGTGCTTGGGTCATAACCGTCTTCGGAATCCGGCTGAGTGGAAATCAAACGACCGGGCAAGCCCGGTCGGTTTTCAACAATAGCTGAATCAGAATTTCAGGCTTGGATTGCTTGGGCGTACTTCGGCACCTGACTGGCCTTTTGGCGAGATCAACTGAACCTGAAGTTTTTCGGTGCCCGGGAACGATTTGAAGATGGTCGACAGGTCGAGGGTTTTCAGCACGGCCGGAACCTTACAGGTGAATTTGTAAGTGCCGTGGATTTCGCTGTGCTCGTGCTCATCGTGGGCGTCTTTGGCGTCATGATCGTGATCATGGTCCGCGTCAGCCTCAGGCTTTTCACCGAACAATGGGCTTTCCAGCTTCTGGGAAACCACGTTGCACTCGGCAGCTTCAGGGATGCTGAACAGGGCGTGGGGCTTGAGCAGCACATCTTTGGCCGCGGCTACTTTGGCTTTGTCTTCGGCGCTGGTAGCCAGATGCTCAAACCCGACGAGGTTCATGGCCGGGCTGTCCAGTTCGAACTCCAGCGTGCCGCCGACCAGCGCAACGTCCAGCCGACCCACACCGTGCTCATGCGCGCCGAGACTACCGTGCTCGTGGTCGTGGTCATGCTCGGGGGCCGCATTAGCCATGGCGAGTGGAAGCAGGGCGAAGGGCAAAGCGAGCAGCAGACGGCGCATAAAAACAGACTCCGGACATGACTGGATAAAGATCGTTATGTGATCTTATAACAATTATTGTCGCGGGCGTGAGCTGGAATTTGGATTTGGGTAAGGATCACTTCCCCGGTAGGAGGCAACTTGTTGGCGAGACAGTCGTTCTGGTTGCGCAGGTCCAATGCCTCGCCAACAAGTTGCCTCCTACCGGGTGATGTATTCCAATGATTAAACGCGCTGACCCCAGGGCCGCGCCCGGCCCAGGTCTTGAGCCAACGTGTAAATAATTGTCCGCCCGGCGTGAGTGGTCCGGCGCAGGGTTTCTATAAGTCGATGTTCATCGGGCGTGAGGTAGGCGAAGCCTTGGGTTTTGGCTTTGTGAAGGCAGTCGATGGTGTGGTGAGAATTTCTTTTTGATTTCATTTGAAGCTCCTTACGATTTTCTGGAGTTGCCTTCAAACGCTGCGATTCGAATGGGTGGCAACTGTGCGCAGGTTCGCAGACCGAGTCGTAAGGGTCCCGGCACATCCGAAGATGTCCCGCGCACAGCGGCCATATAACTTACAGGCTAGCTGTTCGTGGAAACTTACGACAATCGGGCTGCGAAACCCGTTCGCTGCTGCTGCAACGACCGGCGCACATTACCGACGCGGAACGCGATCCACGAGGTAACAACAGCGATTCAGAATGTAGGAATGGTCTCTGCCTGAACACAGATCCCCTGTGGGAGCAGGGCTTGCCCGCGATAAGACTGGACTCGATCGACCTGACATTTGCGGCGCCTGTATCGTCGGAATGCCGCCCAGACCAAGCTCTGCTCCCACAAATACTGCTACCTGTACCTCTGTAGGAGCTGCTGAAGGCTGCGAAAGCATTCTCATGGCATACCGAATTCGCAGCCTTCGGCAGCTCCTACAAGGTCGGTGCAAAAAGATGAATCTATGCGAGCATGTCCCCCTGCAAAAAAAAGAGGAAGCACCCATGTTGCGTATTCGTGGAACCGTTGGCGATTGGCCAGTGGATTTGACGCTGGAGCTGGACGAAGGCGATTGGGCGCAGCTTGGCGCTCAACTCAAAGCCGCCAAACCTGAAGCCACCGCCGCAGCCGTGGTCAGCAAACCGGCCAGTCAGGACGACAAGATCTGGCAGATCGCGTTGGATCTGCTGCGCAACGCCGGGCAGATCAATGGCCCTGAGTTGCTGGATCAACTGGAAGGTCTGACCGGCAGCACAGCGGCAGGCAAGCGCCTGTTAGTGCGCTTGCGCCACAGTTCGCAAGTCAAGGTCGAGAGCGGGCAGGACGCGCCCCTCTACAGCTGGGTTGGCACAGACGCCTGATGCCGGAAGCTTAGTACAGCGCAGCAAACAACTTGCGACGATAGGCGGTGACCAGCGGGTGGTCGTTGCCCAGCAGGTCGAAGACTTGCAGCAGGGTTTTGTGCGGCAAGCCGTCGGCGTAGTTGCGGTTGCGGATGAACAGCTTCAACAAGCCTTCCAGCGCCGCTTCGTATTGCTGGCGGGCCAGTTGTTGAATCGCCAGTTGATGCACGGCTTCGTCATCCTGCGGGTTTTGCGCCAGACGAGCTTTGAGGTCAGCTGCGTCAGGGAATGCCTTGGCTTCAGCCAGGAAGGTCAACTGCGCACGAGCACCGGCCAGATCAGCTTTGTGTTCGTCAGTCTTCACCGCGTCCAGGACTTGTCGTGCTTCGCCCAGTTCACCGCGCTCCGCCAGGCAGCGTGCGTAAAGAATCAGCGCTGCGGCGTTGGTGTTGTCTTCAGTCAGAATCTGTTGCAAAGCTGCTTCGGCTTCAGCGAAGTGGCTTTCAGCGAACATTTCCTGAGCCAGCTTCAGCGGGTCAGCGGCGACTGGCGCAGGCATGACCACGTGTTGTTCGAGAATCTTGCGGATCTCTGATTCAGGCTGCGCACCGGTGAAACCGTCGATGGGCTGACCATCCTTGAACAGCACAACCGTCGGCAGGCTACGTATGCCGAAGCGGGCGACGATGTCTTGCTCGGCGTCACAATCGACCTTCACCAGCAGCAATTCGCCCTGATAACTTTCAGTGATCTGCGCCAGCAATGGCATCAGCACTTTGCAGGGCGCACACCATTCGGCCCAGAAGTCCACCAGTACGGGCTGGTCGAAAGACTTGTCGATGACCAGTTGCTGAAAGGTCGCCGCCGTAGCGTCAAAGATGTAGGTAGTGTCCTGGTTCATTGCGAATCTCGGGGGATCTGAATGGGGCCAACTATAAAGGGCGCTTGGGTTTGCGCAAAGCGATGAGTAGAGGGATCTGTGGGAGCGAGGCTTGCCCGCGAATCAGTCGCCTCGGTGTGGCAAGGACAACGCGTTATCGTTCTTCGCGGGCAAGCCTCGCTCCAACAGGGGATTGCATTTCAACTCGGGCAGCGTGATACAGGCTCACGTGACGAAACTCATGGGGTTCGGCCAGATCCGGCAAGGTGTGCGCTTCAAAGATATCCAGCCGTTGATAAGCCGGGTGCTGAAAATCCCGCACTCTCGAATCCGCCACCAATGCTTGCCGCCCGCGACTGAGAAACTGATCCAGCAGGGGTAAATTGGCCCGGTCGTAGAGCACGTCAGCGACGATGATCAAATCGAAGCGATCCGCTTCGGCAAAGAAGTCCGCCGAGTAGCTCAACTGCACGCCGTTCAGTTCAGCATTGGCGCGGCAGGCTTCAAGGGCCAGCGGGTCAAGATCACAGGCCACCACTTCAAGTGCGCCCGCTTTAGCCGCTGCAATCCCTGCAACACCAGAGCCTGCGCCAAAATCCAGCACTCGCTTACCGGCGACCCAATGCGGTTGCTCTGCCAGAAACCGCGCCAGCGCCAGGCCGCTGGCCCAGCAGAAACTCCAGTACGGCGGCTCTTCAAGGATGCGTCGGGTTTCTTCGGGGCTGAAGGCGCGATCCATGTTCTCGGCGTCGATCAGCCACAGCCGAAAATCGGTGCCCGGCAGTGCTGTGGCGACCAGTTGCGCATCGCCGAGCAATTCGCTGAGCGCCTGTTGCAGGTGTTGCGGTGCAATCATGGAGCGGTTTCGAACTGTAAAGGCCCCAGCGCTTGTGTCACGGGTTGTTCAATACGCATCGACGGCAGATGCAGGATCAATTGCCCAGACTTGCTGGCACGGCCGCGCAGTTCTACGCGCTGACCCACCGGGAAGGCTTCCGGATTGAAACGCAGCTGGAAGGGCAGCGACTGATTGTTGCCTTGCAGCTTGGTGCTGGTCAGCAGTTTCTGCGGACGACCGCGCTCGTCGATCACCAGCAGCGCCAATTCAACTTCGGCGCCAGCCGGTACGCCCAGCAACTGGCCGCTCAGCTCTCGCTGGAAGGGCTGCAAGGGGCCGGGACCGGCCGGTACTTTAACAACGGGCACCGTGGCAGGTTTGGCCGGGGCAGTGTCAGGTGTCTCATTGCTGCTGCAGGCGGCAAGCAGGCCAATCAGGCTGAGCAACATCAGCGGTCGTAGCGTCATGAACAGCTCCAACAAAAAAAATCAATACGAAGGACAGCAGCAAACCGCTCAATGACGGTAACGCTAAATTACCCGCAAGCGCCGATAAATAGCCCAATGGCCAGCAGTATCGCTGAACACCGCGCCAGATGCGCGTCTATATAGCGCAAAGTCCAAGACTTGTCTTGCCAGCGGGATGCGCTACCATGGCGGCCCTTCCTATTTTTGTTGCCTGCCACCATGCACTGTCCCTTCTGCGGTGCCAATGACACCAAAGTCATCGATTCCCGCCTGGTTGCCGAAGGCGATCAAGTTCGTCGTCGTCGCGAATGCCTGGCGTGCGGTGAGCGTTTCACGACGTTCGAAACAGCCGAGCTGGTGCTCCCACGCTTGATCAAGCAAGACGGTAGCCGTCAGCCCTTCGATGAAGAGAAGCTGCGCGCCGGTATGCAGCGCGCTCTTGAGAAACGACCGGTCAGCGTCGAGCGGCTGGAAGCAGCGCTGGTGCATATCAAGCACAAGCTGCGCGCGACTGGCGAGCGCGAGGTCAAGTCGCTGGTGGTGGGCAATTTGGTCATGGGCGAACTGCAAAAGCTCGACGAAGTGGCGTATATCCGCTTTGCTTCTGTTTACAGGCGTTTTCAGGACCTCAACGAATTCCGCGAAGAAATCGATCGCCTGGCTCGCGAGCCAGCTAAAGAGTGAGTGCTTCGTTGACTGAGCAAACCGCGCTGGACACCCATTACATGGCGCGCGCGCTGGAACTGGCGCGCAAAGGGATTTACTCCACCCATCCCAACCCACGAGTCGGCTGCGTGATCGTGCGCGACGGCCAGGTTGTCGGCGAAGGCTGGCACGCTCGCGCTGGCGAGCCGCATGCCGAAGTGCATGCCTTGCGTCAGGCGGGCGACAAGGCCAAAGGCGCGACGGCTTATGTGACGCTGGAGCCTTGCAGCCACCATGGCCGCACACCGCCGTGCGCCGATGCGCTGGTCGATGCTGGCGTGGCGCGAGTGGTCGCAGCCATGCAGGACCCCAATCCCGATGTTGCCGGACGCGGTTTGCTGCGTTTGATGAATGCCGGTATTTCGGTGCAGTGCGGGGTTCTGGAAGACGAAGCCCGGGCGCTGAACAAAGGCTTCCTCAAGCGCATGATCAAAGGCTTGCCGTATGTGACGGTCAAGCTCGCCATGAGCCTGGACGGTCGCACCGCCATGGCCAGCGGCGAAAGCCAATGGATCACCGGCCCGGCTGCACGTGGGGCGGTACAGCGTCTGCGTGCGCAATCGAGTGTCGTGTTGACTGGCGCTGACACCGTGCTGGCCGACAAGGCTCGCCTGACTGTACGTCCTGATGAACTGGGCCTGAATGCCGAGCTCACCGGCTTGGCCATGACGCGTCCGCCGCTGCGGGTGTTGATCGACGGCCGATTGCGGGTGCCGCTGGATGCGCCGTTCTTTCAGGCCGGGCATGCGTTGGTGGTGACCTGCGCTGCCGCGTCAGCCCGCGAGCGTTATCACGATGAAGGCCACGACATGTTGGCCCTGGCCGGCAGCGGCGGTCATGTAGACCTGCGCAAGTTACTGATCGAGCTGGCGGCTCGCGGTGTCAACGACGTGCTGATCGAAGCGGGCCCGCGTCTCGCCGGGGCGTTTACTCGCCTGGGGATGGTGGATGAATTCCAGATTTTCGTCGCAGGCAAGTTCCTTGGCTCTTCTGCTCGCCCATTGCTTGATCTGCCGCTGGCGCAGATGAGCGAGGCTTTTGAGCTGAAAATTACGGATATACGCGCCGTGGGTGATGACTGGCGAGTCATTGCAACCCCCAAGCTCCCACCCGGCGTATAATTTCGGCCTTTCGCTCAGCGCGCTGGGCTTGTTCTCCTGGAGGACCCATGTTTACTGGCATCATCGAATCCATCGGCAGCATCCGCGCCATCACCCCTAAAGGCGGCGATGTCCGTGTTTATGTCGAGACGGGCAAACTTGATCTGAGCGACGTCAAACTGGGCGACAGCATCGCGGTCAACGGCGTTTGCCTGACTGCTGTAGAGCTGCCCGGCGATGGCTTCTGGGCTGACGTCAGCCGTGAAACCCTCGACGTCACGGCGTTCATCGATCTCAAGACCGGCAGCCCGGTCAATCTGGAAAAGGCCCTGACCCCGACTACACGTCTGGGCGGCCATCTGGTCAGCGGCCATGTCGATGGCGTTGGCGAGATCGTTTCCCGTGAGGAAAACGCCCGCGCTATCCAGTTCAAAGTGCGCGCACCCCGCGAGCTGGCCAAGTACATATCGCACAAAGGTTCTATCACGGTCGATGGCACCAGCCTGACCGTGAACGCCGTTGACGGTGCCGAGTTCGAGCTGACCATCGTGCCGCATACCCTGGCCGAAACCATCATGGCCGACTACCGTCCGGGCCGTAAGGTCAACCTTGAGGTGGATTTGCTGGCGCGTTATCTGGAGCGTTTGCTGATGGGCGACAAGGCCGCCGACTCCTCGAAAGGGCAGTCAGGCACCATCACCGAAAGCTTCCTGGCCGCCAACGGCTACCTCAAATCCTGAATTGAAGGAGGGTGCCGAGTGGCGCTCAATAGTATCGAAGAACTGGTTGAAGATATTCGCCAGGGCAAAATGGTCATCCTCATGGATGACGAAGATCGCGAGAACGAAGGCGATCTGATCATGGCTTCCGAGTGCGTCAAGGCTGAACACATCAACTTTATGGCCCGCTACGCGCGTGGTCTGATCTGCATGCCGATGACCCGTGAGCGCTGCGAGGCTCTCAAGCTGCCACTGATGGCACCGCGTAACGGATCCGGTTTTGGCACCAAGTTCACCGTGTCCATCGAAGCTGCCGAAGGCGTGACCACTGGCATTTCTGCTGCTGACCGTGCCCGCACCGTGCAGGCTGCAGCGGCCAAAGACGCCAAAGCGGAAGACATTGTCAGCCCCGGCCACATTTTCCCGTTGATGGCTCAGGCCGGCGGTACATTATCCCGGGCAGGGCACACCGAGGCAGCCTGTGACCTGGCGCGCATGGCCGGTTTCGAGCCAAGCGGCGTGATCTGTGAAGTGATGAACGACGACGGCACAATGTCGCGTCGGGCTGAACTGGAAGCTTTCGCGGCGGAACACGACATCAAGATCGGTACGATTGCCGACCTGATTCACTACCGGATGATCCATGAACGTACCGTTCAGCGGATTGCCGAGCAGCCAATGGACAGCGAATTGGGCCAGTTCAACCTGGTGACCTATCGCGATTCAGTGGAAGGTGACGTCCACCTCGCACTGACGCTGGGCAAGATTTGCGCAGAAGAACCGACCCTGGTGCGGGTGCATAACATGGACCCGCTGCGTGACCTTTTGATGGTCAAACAGCCTGGCCGCTGGAGCCTGCGCGCCGCGATGACCAAGGTTTCCGAGGCGGGCAGCGGTGTTGTCCTGTTGCTCGGTCACCCGCTGGATGGCGATGTGCTGCTGGCGCATATTCGTGAAACCGCCGGGCAATTGCCGATCAAATCGCCGACCACTTACAGCACCGTGGGGGCCGGTTCGCAGATCCTGCGTGACCTCGGTGTGCGTAAAATGCGCCTGATGAGTTCGCCAATGAAGTTCAATGCGATATCCGGTTTCGATCTGGAAGTTGTAGAATACGTGCCCTCCGAATAAAGACCGGTCGGGTGGTACGCTTTTGTGCGTGCCACCGGCTAATCTGTTTCGTGGCCTAACATCCCTATAGTCCGCCCCAAGGCGTACTTGCTCTTTAATACGAGACTTACACGAATGACCCTGAAGACCATCGAAGGTACCTTCGTCGCTCCCCAAGGCCGCTACGCTCTGGTAGTTGGCCGTTTCAACAGCTTCGTCGTGGAAAGTCTGGTGAGCGGTGCTGTTGATGCTTTGGTACGCCACGGCGTCAAAGAAAGCGATATCACCATCATCCGCGCTCCGGGTGCCTTCGAAATCCCGCTGGTCGTGCAGAAAGTTGCCCAGCGCAGCGAGTTCGCCGCCATCGTCGCTCTCGGCGCGGTGATCCGTGGTGGTACTCCGCACTTTGAATACGTGGCTGGCGAATGCGTCAAAGGCCTGTCCCAGGTTTCCATGGAGTTCGGCGTGCCGGTTGCTTTCGGCGTCCTGACTGTCGACACCATCGAACAAGCCATCGAGCGTTCCGGCACCAAGGCCGGTAACAAAGGCGCAGAAGCTGCGTTGTCTGCTCTTGAAATGGTCAGCCTGCTGGCGCAGTTGGAGGCCAAGTGATTTCCGACGACAGCGATCAGTTCAACCCGCGCGATCCGAAACCTGCGGACGCTGGCAAGCCATCCAAGAGCGTCAAGCGCCGGGAAGCCCGTCAGTTGGCCACTCAAGCGCTTTACCAGTGGCACATGGCGGGTCATTCGCTGAATGAAATCGAAGCGCAGTTCCGCGTCGATAACGATTTCAAAGACGTCGACGGCCCTTATTTCAGTGAGCTGCTGCGCGGCGTACCGACCAACATCGACGAAATCGATGCGGCCCTGACGCCATGCCTGGACCTGACCATTGAAGAACTCGACCCGGTTGAACTGGCCATCCTGCGCCTGTCCACCTACGAGTTGCTCAAGCGCGTCGACGTGCCGTATCGCGTGGTGATCAACGAAGGTATCGAGCTGGCGAAAGTCTACGGCTCCACTGACGGCCACAAGTTCGTCAATGGCGTCCTGGACAAACTGGCCCCGCGCCTGCGTGAAGCTGAAGTCAAAGCGTACAAGCGCTAAGATCTGGTCGCCTTCATCGCGGGCAAGCCACGCTCCCACAGGGAATGCGATCTCCTGTGGGAGCGTGGCTTGCCCGCGATAGGAGCAACGCAAAGACAGGCTGAGAACACAATAAGAGATCCTGATGGGCGAGTTTGAGCTGATCCGCAATTACTTCGCCGCTGCGCCTTGTGCGCAAGCGGGTGAAGGTGTGGCGCTGGGGATTGGTGATGACTGCGCTTTGCTGACGCTGCCGCCCGGTGAGCAGTTGGCGATCTCTACCGACACGCTGGTCATCGGCGTGCATTTCCCTGACGTTTGCGATCCTTTCCTGCTCGGCCAGCGTGCGCTTGGCGTGTCTGCCAGTGATCTGGCGGCCATGGGCGCCACGCCCGTTGCATTTACCCTTGCGTTGACCCTCCCTGAGGTATCTGCCGACTGGCTGAAGGCTTTCGCCGAAGGTTTGAACCTCATGGCGCAAGGTTGCGGCTTGCGACTGGTGGGCGGCGATACGACTCGGGGGCCATTAAGCCTTACAGTCACGGTATTCGGCCGCGTGCCGACGGGTCAGGCATTGACTCGCAGCGGCGCACTTCCGGGGGATCTGCTGTGTGTCGGTGGACCGTTGGGCGATGCGGCGGGTGCATTGCCGCTTGTGTTGAACCAGCGCACCACTGAGGCGTCTACCGCAGAGGCTTTACTGGCGCGCTACTGGTCGCCACAACCGCAATTTACCCTGGGGCTGGCGCTACGTGGCAAGGCCAGCGCCGCCCTGGATATCTCCGATGGTCTGTTGGCAGACTGCGGACATATCGCGCTGGCATCAAAAGTCCGGCTATTGGTCGAGCAGGAAACGCTGCCGATGTCCGAGCCTTTGCTAGCCTTTATCGGGCAGCAGGGCGCGAGGGAAGCAGCGTTGAGTGGTGGTGATGATTATTTGCTGGCGTTCACGTTGCCCCCAGAACACTTACAGGATTTGCTCGACGCAGGATTACCCATCCATGTCATCGGGCGAGTCGAGGCGGGCGAGGGCGTCGCGCTGATCGACACCATGGGTCACGACATTCCTGTCCTGGCACGCGGCTACCAACATTTTCGGGAGACACCGTGACAGATCATCCAAAGCAGGTCCCGGCGGAATTCGTTCCACCTTCGGTCTGGACCAACCCGTGGCACTTCCTGGCGTTCGGTTTCGGCTCCGGCACCCTGCCCAAAGCGCCGGGCACCTGGGGTTCCATGGTTGCCGTGCCGTTCATTCCGCTGTGGCAAATGCTTCCGGACTGGGGCTACTGGCTGATGCTCGGCATCACCATGCTGTTCGGTTTCTGGCTGTGCGGCAAAGTCGCGGATGATCTGGGCGTACACGACCACGAAGGCATCGTCTGGGACGAAATGGTCGGCATGTGGATCACCTTGTGGCTAGTGCCCGAGGGCTGGGTCTGGCTGCTGGTGGGGTTCCTGGTGTTCCGCTTTTTCGACATTCTCAAGCCATGGCCCATTCACTGGATCGATCGCAAGGTGCACGGTGGCGTCGGGATCATGCTCGATGACGTGCTAGCGGGCGTATTCGCTTGGGCGGCGATGCAGGGAATCGTCTGGGTCTGGGCGTGGATTTGAGCCGCAATGTGCTTTCCTGTGGGAGCGAGGCTTGCCCGCGATAAGTCTGGACGCGATCTAAAGTGAATCGCGTTCAACCTTATCGCGGGCAAGCCACGCTCCCACAGGGCATCAATCTAACTTCCCGATCTGTATGCCCCACAATTCGGCATAAGCGTCTGCCGAGGCGTGCTGCTACAATGCGTGCCTTGCGAATTTCCAGTCCCATACTGATCAGGAGCACACGGTGCCCGTCGTATTTGTAGCCGCTTCCAAGCTGCCTACCCCTTTTGCCGAATTCACCATGCATGGCTTTCTTGAGCATGCGACCGGTCGCGAACATCTTGTGTTGAGCATGGGCGACGTATCCGATGGTGCTCCAGTGCTGGGGCGTGTCCATTCCGAATGCCTGACCGGCGATGCGTTGTTCAGTCAGCGTTGTGATTGCGGTTCACAGCTCGAAGCTGCCTTGCGTGCCATCGCTTCTGAAGGTCGCGGCGTTTTGCTCTATCTGCGTCAGGAAGGCCGGGGCATTGGCCTGCTGAACAAGGTTCGCGCGTACGAACTGCAGGATGGTGGTGCTGATACCGTTGAAGCCAATGAGCGTCTGGGTTTTGCCGCAGACCAGCGCGATTACGCTATCTGCCTGCCAATGCTGCAGCACCTGGGGGTCGAATCCCTGCGTCTGATGACCAACAACCCGCGCAAGGTCAAAGCCTTGACCGAGATGGGCATCAACGTTGCCGAGCGTGTACCGCTGCACACCGGCCATAACCCGCACAACAAGCTCTATCTGGCGACCAAGGCCGGCAAGCTCGGGCACATGATGGGCAATGAGCACCAGGGCGAGGCTGATCGCGCTTGAATCGCCACAACACCAGACGCCGCTTCGCTCTCGCGTGGTGGTGGCAACTGGTGTTGACCCTAGCGCCGCTGTTTGTGATCAGTGGCGCGTTCGATAGCAAAAACGCTGTTTTTCCCGTGCTGGCGATGCCTCTTTTCGTCGTCGGGCTGTTATCGATGTTTGTCAGCCTCAAGCCATTCGGCCGCTACAAACACGCGCTGATCGCTACCGGCGCTGCCCGTGAAACCCCTGAAGAGTCCGCGGCCTGGATCAACCTCGCTGACGCCCGTCGCGTGGCGTTTCTGACTGCGGGGTTGCCGGCATGGATCGCTGCACTGGCGGTTTTTGTCGGGCTGGAAACGGTTCCGCTGCTGCTGTTGGCGTTCTCCAGTGCGGTGCTTCTGTGTCTTTACCGCTTACCCCGGCAATTGGTTTGAAGTACTGCTACCTGTAGGCGCTGTGTGTACTTGCATGAAAAAGGAGCTTTCCATGAACGGACCTGACCCGAAAAATCCCCACCCAATGAACGGCTTTCCGCAGGTGTGTTTCATTAAGAACACCCTCAACAATCCGAATATCATTGTGGGCGATTACACCTACTACGATGACCCCGAAGATTCGGAAAACTTCGAGCGCAACGTCCTTTATCACTTCCCGTTCATTGGCGACAAACTGATCATTGGCAAATTCTGCGCACTGGCGCGGGGCACTAAATTCATCATGAACGGTGCCAACCACAAGATAAGTGGCATCTCGACGTATCCGTTTCAAATCTTTGGCAGTGGCTGGGAGAAGGTCACCCCTGAGCCGGGAGACTTGCCCTATAAAGGCAATACCGTGGTGGGTAACGATGTCTGGATGGGCTACGACGTGCTGGTCATGCCTGGCGTGACCATCGGTGACGGGGCGATCGTCTCTTCGCGTTCGGTCGTAGTCAGTGATGTCCCTGCTTACAGCATCGTCGGCGGTAACCCGGCCGAAGTCCTGAAACACCGCTTCCCCGCTGAAGTCAGCGAGCGACTTTTGACCATTGCCTGGTGGGACTGGCCCATAGAGAAAATTACCCGGAATCTGCAGGTGATCGTTTCAGGTGATGTCGAAGCGTTAGGGGCAGCTGTTTAGCGTAAATACGCGCACATTTCCTGTAGGAGCTCACCGAGGTTACGAGGCCAGCGATGGCGGTGTATCAGACAAGCCGCCATCGTGGCCTCGCGCTGCTCGTGCGCTCCTACAGATCCGTGTTTGCTTAGCGAGACGCATAGTCATCGGGTGAAATGCATCCCCCTGTAGGATTGAGCTTGCTCGCGATAGCGTCAGGCCAGTCGATGATTTATAAACAGAAAAATCGAATCGCGAGCAAGCTCACTCCTACAGATCCGTGTTTGCTTCGCGACAGAGCATTGTCAGGACACAGTGCCATTCGCTGCCAGTCATCAACCAAGCTGCACAAAAAAAGGCGCTCAATGAGCGCCTTTCTTTTTGATGCTTTCAACGATTAGCCAATCAACACTAGTCGCTCGTTGATCGCCGCTTCGATACCCGCCTCATCCAATCCGCACTCAGCCAGCATTTGTGCAGGCTTGGCGTGTTCAACGTAGACATCCGGCAAGCCGAGATGCAGCACGGACTTGAGGATGTTTTCCCGTGCCAGGAACTCGCTGACGGCAGCACCGGCACCGCCCATGACGGCGTTTTCTTCGACGGTCACCAGCAATTCATGATTGGCAGCAGCGTCGCGGATCAGTACCTCATCAATCGGTTTGACGAAGCGCATATCGATCACGGTGGCGTCGATCTTTTCTGCGACTTTAAGCGCGTCAGCCAATTGCACGCCGAACACCAGAATGGCAACGCCCTGACCATTACGGCGAACGATGCCTTTACCGATTTCGATCGGTGCGAGGCCGCTCTCGATCAATGCGTTCGGCCCGGTACCGCGTGGATAGCGCACAGCGGCGGGGCCGTTATGCAGGTAGCCGGTGCTGAGCATCAGGCGCAGTTCGTTTTCGTCACTCGGCGTCATAACCACGATGCCGGGAATGCATCGCAGGTACGACAGATCGAAGCTGCCCGCGTGGGTCGGGCCGTCTTCGCCTACCAGGCCTGCGCGGTCGATGGCGAACAGGACGTCGAGGTTCTGCACCGCCACGTCATGCACCAGCTGGTCATAGCCGCGTTGCAGGAAGGTGGAGTAGATCGCTACTACTGGTTTGGCGCCTTCGCAGGCCATGCCCGCAGCCAGTGTTACAGCGTGCTGCTCTGCAATGGCCACGTCGAAGTAGCGCTCCGGGAAGCGCTCGGCGAATTCGACCATGTCCGAGCCTTCTTTCATCGCCGGGGTAATGCCCACCAGACGCGAATCGGCCTCGGCCATGTCGCAGATCCACTGACCGAACACACCGGAGTATTTCGGCCCGCTGGCCTTTTTCGGGGCAACGGCCGGAGCGTTGAGCGGCTCCAGCTTGGTAATGGCGTGGTAGCCGATCGGGTCGACTTCAGCAGGTGCGAAGCCTTTGCCTTTCTTGGTCACAACGTGCAGGAATTGCGGACCTTTGAGGTCACGCATGTTGCGCAGCGTGGCGATCAGGGTTGGCAGGTCGTGGCCGTCGATAGGCCCGATGTAATTCCAGCCCAGCTCTTCGAACAGGGTGCCGGGCACCAGCATGCCTTTGGCGTATTCCTCGGTGCGGCGGGCAATTTCCCAGGCCCCGGGTAAACGCGACAGAACCTTTTTGCTGCCCTCACGCATGCTGCTGTAGGTGCGACTGGAAAGAATCTTTGCCAGATAATTCGACAGCCCGCCAACGTTGCGCGAGATCGACATGTCATTGTCATTGAGGATGACGAGCATGTTGGCGGCGACTTCAGGCGCGTGGTTCAGCGCTTCGAACGCCATCCCCGCAGTCAGCGCGCCATCACCGATGACGGCGATGGACTTGCGGTCGCTGCCTTGCAGACGGGCGGCGATGGCCATGCCCAATGCTGCGCTGATCGAGGTGCTGGAGTGGCCGACGCCGAAAGTGTCGTACTCGCTCTCGCTGCGGCGCGGGAAGGCAGCAACCCCGTCTTTCTGGCGCAGGGTGTTCATGCGCTGGCGACGGCCGGTGAGGATCTTGTGCGGATACGCCTGATGGCCCACGTCCCAGACCAAACGGTCGTCCGGGGTATCGAAGACATAATGCAAGGCGATGGTCAGCTCGATCACACCCAGCCCGGCACCGAAGTGCCCGCCGGTCTGGCCAACGGAATAGAGCAGCTCCAGGCGCAGTTCATCGGCCAGGTCTTCCAGCTCGGCTTCGCCCAGGCGACGCAAGCCGTCCGGCGTATCAGCGCGGTCGAGCAGCGGCGTGGTTGGGCGCACGCGGGGAATCTCTTTAAACGTCGTGGGCATCAGGCGAATCGTTATAAGTAAAAGAGGCGGCAGTTTACCTGATGCATCGCATGCTGCCCATGAAGTGCAGTTTTTGATACGTCGGCAAACCTGTGGAACACACGTTTCTGACCCGGCCAGACAAGGCCGGTTCGGAGTATTTGCAGTCGTGTTGCAGGGATCAGTTGCGCCGTTCGACGATGAAACGAGCCAGCTCACGCAGCGGATCAGCCGACGCGTCGAAAAGTCGCAGGGCGTCTATGGCCTGATCACGCAGTTGCAAGGCGTACAGCCGGGCAGGTTCCAGCCCTAGCAGTGCCGGATACGTTGGCTTGTCGCGGGCGATGTCTGCGCCCTGGCGTTTGCCAAGGGTTTCGGTATCGCTTTCAACGTCGAGAATGTCGTCCTGCACCTGAAATGCCAGACCAACGGCCCGGGCATAGACTTGCAACGCATCGAGTCGGGTCTGGTCAGCATTACCGCTGGCCAGTGCGCCAAGCTTTACGCTGGCTTCGATCAGCGCGCCGGTCTTGTGCCGGTGCATGAATTCCAGTGCTGCCTGATCCAGTTTCAGACCTACCGAACCCAGGTCGATGGCCTGACCGCCAACCATACCGGCAGGGCCAGCGGCCAATGCCAAAGCACTGACCATTTGCAGGCGGGCTTCGGCGTCTCGCGAGGTCAGGCGTGGGTCGAGTAGAGCCGTGAAGGCCAGGCTTTGCAGGCCATCACCGGCCAAAATCGCGCAGGCTTCGTCGAACGCCTTGTGAGTCGTTGGCTGGCCGCGCCGCAGATCGTCATCGTCCATCGCCGGTAAATCGTCATGAACCAGCGAATATGCGTGGATCAGCTCAACGGCGCAGGCTGCGCCGTTGGCATCTTCGGCGTTACCGCCCAGCGCTTCGCAGGCTGCGTAGGCCAGCAGCGGGCGCACACGTTTGCCGCCGTTCATCACGCTGTAGCGCATGGCAGCGTACAGGCGGGTCAATTCTGGAGCGGGTGCTGCAAACAGACCTTCCAGCGCCGCGTTTACGCGGGTCTGACTCAGTGCCTGATAAGTCGCGATCATTCAGGTTGTTCCGCGTCGAATGGCTCTTCGGCCAGTTCGCCGTCGCGTTCGAGCAGCACTTGAACCTTCTGTTCGGCTTGCGCCAGCGCGCCCTGGCATTCGCGAGTCAGGCGAATACCTTGCTCGAAGGCAGTCAGCGAGTCTTCCAACGACAGCTCGCCGTTCTCCAGACGCTCTACCAGCGTTTGCAGATCAGCGAGTGATTGTTCGAAATCCAGTGCAGCTTTCTTGCGGGCCATGGGGGCTATTCCGGTAGAGGTTAAACCGGCGCGACACTAGCAGAGCGAGGGCTTCTGGGCAAATTGGGCGGCGCTAAAATGGCTGTTAGGGCAGGGTAAACCAGCGGTTTGTTACACCGTTCATCTGCCGGATAGCCATCGTCATCCGCGATGGCAGCCTCATCAATGCCTGATGTACGCGCTCGTTCAGCGCTTCTAGCATCGCAAGCCTGTGATCTTTGGATCGTTTGCTTTATCGAGGGCAGAACAATGAAGAATTTCCGTATCGGGCAAATCGTCCCCAGCTCCAACACCACCATGGAAACCGAAATTCCGGCGATGTTGACCTCGCGTTACTCGCTGTTCCCCGAAGAGCACTTCACCTTTCATTCGGCGCGCATGCGCATGATGAAGGTCAGCCCGGAAGAGCTGAAAAAAATGGACATCGACAGCGACCGTTGCGCGCTGGAACTGAGCGACGCACGTGTTGATGTCATGGCTTACGCCTGTCTGGTGGCGATCATGTGCCAGGGCGCGGGTTATCACAAAGTGTCCCAGGAACGTCTTGGCAACGTGGTTGCCGGGAACGAAGCACCAACCCCGGTGCTGAGTTCGGCAGGGGCACTGATCGATAGCCTTAATGTGCTGGGCTACAAAAAAGTCGCGATTATTACGCCGTACATGAAGCCGCTGACTCAGCAAGTGATTGATTACATCGAAGCTGCAGGGATCGAAGTGACGGACTCCATCAGTCTGGAGGTGGCCGACAATCTGGCGGTAGGGCGTCTTGATCCGATGAATCTTGTGGCGCATGCCGATCGTTTGAATATCGGCCAGGCGGATGGTGTGGTGTTGTCATGCTGTGTGCAGATGCCGTCATTGCCTGCGATTCAGGTCGTACAGGATCGGCTCGACAAGCCGGTATTGTCCGCCTCGGTCGCCACCGTTTATCAGATCCTGAAAACCCTGGGGCTGGAAGCCAAAGTGCCAAACGCCGGTCATCTGTTGTCAGGCGCGTTCTGAGATGTTGATTGAACGCGTACTATGACCGGACTTCACGTCCGGTACTTCCCATGAAGCTCGATCCTGTTTCGCTGCGCCTGTTCGTCAGTGTTATCGAAGAAGGCACCATCGCTGCCGCCGCCGAGCGCGAGCACATTGCCGCGGCGGCGGTCAGCAAGCGTCTCAGTGAGCTGGAAGAGTTGCTCGACGCGCCTTTGCTGGTGCGCACCAACAAGGGCGTCACGCCTACTGCGGCGGGTATCTCCCTCTTGTACATGGCCCGCAGTGCCCTGAACAGCCTCAATGAAATCGTCGTGCAGATGCGCGAATACGGCCATGGTCGTCGAGGTTCGGTGCATGTACTGGCGAACATCTCGGCCATCAGCCAGTTCATGCCGGAGCTGATCAAGTCGTTCATGGATGTGAACCCGCTGATCGATATCCGGCTTGAAGAAAAGGAAAGCCTGGCCATCACCAAAGCCGTGGCCGAGAACCGCGCTGATATCGGCATCTTCACCCGCTTGCCCCATGGCACCGATGTTGAAGTCTTTCCCTTTCGCAAGGATCGGCTGGTGTTGCTGGTGCCCGACACGCATCTGCTGGCGGGCCGTGACAGCGTCACGTTCAGCGAAACCCTTGATCATCCTTACGTAGCGCTGCGCAGCGGTACCCACCTGAACTTCCAGTTGATCAAAGCCGCCAACGATGTGGGGCGCTCGCTGAAAATCCGCATGGAAGTGTCCAGCTACGACGCGCTGTGTCTGATGGTTCAGGCGGGCGTCGGTATCGGCATTCTGCCGCAAGGTAGCGTCGGGATTTACAGGCTGGAAGGCGTACGAACAGTGGTGCTCGATGAGTCTTGGGCAGAGCGGGAATTGATGGTCTGCATCCGCCCGCGTGAAGGACTCTCGAGCGCCGCGGGTTTGTTTCTGGAGCATTTGCTGGATGGTTGAGTCAGCGCTGGCCACCTGTCCTCAGGCAGGCATGATCCTGTAGGCGCGCACGCCGCTGGACCTGTGGGCGCTAGCCCTGTATCCCTGACACCGCCCACTCGCTCCAAGAACCCCCGTTTATTCAGTGATTTATATTTTGTTTGATAGGAGCAGAGCTTGATCTGGGCGGCATTCCGACGATACAGGCACCGCAAATGTCAGGTATATCGAGTCCAGTCTTATCGCAGGCAAGCCTGGCTCCCACAGGATTGGCGGCGATCCGCAGACTTTTCCTGCACCTACAGGTCGGCCGTGGGGCGGGAAATCGGAGTGCATTTCACTTCGTCCCCGAAACTCAGGCCCGACCCATGCTCGAATAACTCAACCCTGCATCCGCCAACGCCTTGGGCTCATACAGGTTGCGCCCGTCAATCACGATCGCGTATTTGAGTTGTTGCCTGAGCCATGTGAAATCGACGCTGCGAAAAGCTTTCCATTCGGTGCAGATCACCAATGCATCCGCGCCTTTGACTGCCTGGATGCGATCACCGACCAGGACCAGATCGTCACGTTCGCCGTAGATTCTTCGACATTCCTGCATCGCTTCGGGGTCGTACGCCTGAACGCTGGCTCCGGCGCTCCACAGTGATTCCATCAAGTCTCTGCTCGGCGCGGCGCGCATGTCGTCAGTATTGGGTTTGAAGGCCAGTCCCCAGACAGCGATGGTCTTGCCTGCCAATTGCCCCTCCAGAGCTCGTTCGAGCTTTTTGAACAGCGCGGTTTTCTGTCGCTGGTTGATCTCTTCCACAGCCCTGAGTAGTTGCGGGTTGTACCCGACTTCATGGGCTGTGCGGCTCAGTGCCTGAATGTCCTTGGGGAAGCAGGAGCCGCCATAGCCGCAACCGGGATAGATGAAGTCATAACCAATGCGCGGATCGCTACCAATGCCGTGGCGGACTTGCTCAATATCCACGTCCAGGCGCTCGGCCAGGTTAGCCATTTCATTCATGAAGCTGATCTTTGTCGCCAGCATTGCGTTGGCAGCGTATTTGGTCAGTTCGGCGGCGCGCAGGCTCATGAACATCAGCTTGTCGTGATTGCGGTTGTACGGCGCGTAGCACTCACGCATGAGCGTTCTGACACGCTCTGAGTCGGTGCCGATGATGATCCGGGCACCACGGGTGAAGTCCTCGATGGCCGCGCCCTCCTTGAGGAACTCGGGGTTGGAGCAGACATCGAAGGGTATCTGCAGGTCGCGGTTTTCCAGCGTCGTACGAATAGTCTCTGCCACCTTCTCCCCGGTGCCGACCGGAACGGTGGACTTGTTGACCACGGTTTTGCAGGTTTGCATGTGCTGGCCGATGCTTCGCGCGACTGCGAGGACGTATTGCAGGTCAGCGCTGCCGTCCTCATCGGAGGGCGTGCCTACCGCGATGAACAACAGGTCAGCAAAGGCAACGGCTTGTGCGGCATCGGTCGAGAAGAACAGCCTTTGCGCATGCACGTTGCTGCGAATGAGCATGTTCAGTCCGGGCTCATGAATAGGCGTTTCACCTGATTTGAGTAGCTCTATCCGTTGCAGATCAATGTCCATGCACAGCACGTCATGCCCCACATCGGCAAGGCATGCACTGGCCACCAGACCGACATAGCCTGATCCAAAAACGCTGATCTTCATGAGTCATTACCCTCGGTTTTTTGCGCAGCGTGGTGACGTGCATGAGGGTATCGAGCGCGTGTTACAGCCAGTGCAACCTGATGATTTCGCTTGTCCGGCGATGAATTACGTTGCGCTGAAGGCTCTGGATCAATGCTTTCAGCGTGGTCCTTAATCAGCAGGGGGACTCAAAAAAACGCATAAACAGTCAAGTTATCCGTTGTGTTGGCCGATATGCCCTGTGCACAGGTTGCTCTCAATAAAAATAACAACAGCGTGCATTGGGGAAACACAGACACATCACGGAGAGTTTATGAACAGCAGCTTGGCCAATATCAGCGTCACCATGAAGTTAGCCCTGGGGTTCGGGGCGGTGCTTATATTCACTGCACTGCTTTCACTTCTGGGGTGGACCAGTCTGGATAAGCTGATCTACCGCACCGACAGAATCGGTGACATCGCTGAGCTTTCTGATCGCCTGACCGTATTACGCGTCGCGCGTCTGCAATACATGCTTGCCAATGGTGACGAAGCTGCCGCACAGAAAGTGCAGGCCGCCCTGGACGACTTCAAGAAGCAACAGCAACTGCTGCTGTCCACCTTCACTAATCCGCTTAACGCCAAAGCCCTTTCTCAGCTCACCGACATCATCAAAAACTACGAGACGTCGCTGGAGCAGATGCGCGGTGGCTATCAGGTCAGCACCAAGGTCCGTGCCGATATGGGCGTGGAGGCCACCAAAGGTGCTCAGTTGATTGCTGCCATCAATGACTCGGTGCTTAAACAGGATCCCTCGAATCCTGAGCGTTCGGACCAGTTGCAACTGATGTCTGACGCCAAAATGGATTTTCAGCTGGTTCGTTATGAAGTGCGCGGTTACACCGGCAACTCGAATGAAAAGACCGAGCAGGCTGCGTTCAGCCAACTTGAAACGTCGATTAAAAACGTCGACAAGCTGAAGACTGTGTTCAATGCGACCTATGGCACCGAAGTGGCACAGCTTGAAGCCTCTCTGCGTAACTACCTGACTCTGGTTCAAGCCTACAAGACTGCCAACGATACGATTGTGTCGGCGCGCAAAGACATGACCGCCCAAGGGTACGAGATCGTTAACCTCGGCGAAGAACTCTCCAAAATCCAGCGCAGCCTTGCTGCGCAAGACACCACCAAGGCCCGCAGCATGCAGATCGGCGGTGCTGTGTTGGCCCTGCTGTTGGGTATTTTTGCGGCGATCATCATCACGCGTCAGATCACCCGTCCGTTGCAGCAAACCCTGGAAGTGGTGAACCGCATTGCCTCGGGGGATCTGACTCACACCATCACCATTACCCGTCGCGATGAACTGGGCGTGTTGCAGCAAGGTATTCAGCGCATGGGTGCCACGCTGCGGGATCTGATCAGCGGGATTCGTGATGGCGTGACACAGATTGCCAGCGCGGCTGAAGAATTGTCCGCCGTCACCGAGCAGACCAGCGCCGGGGTCAACAATCAGAAGATCGAGACCGATCAGGTCGCTACCGCGATGCAGGAAATGTCTGCCACCGTCCACGAAGTTGCGCGCAACGCCGAGCAGGCTTCGGTAGCCGCTGCGAACGCCGACACCCAAGCCCGGGACGGCGACAAAGTCGTGGGCGAAGCCATCACGCAGATCGAAAAACTGGCCAGTGAAGTGCTGCGTTCAAGCGATGCCATGACCTTGCTGGAGCAGGAAAGCGACAAGATCGGCAAAGTCATGGACGTGATCAAGGCCGTGGCCGAGCAGACCAACCTGCTGGCGCTCAACGCTGCCATCGAAGCGGCACGTGCCGGTGAAGCAGGGCGAGGTTTCGCGGTGGTTGCCGATGAAGTACGGGGTTTGGCGCAACGCACCCAACAGTCCACTGAAGAGATCGAAAGCCTGATTGCCGGGCTGCAAAACGGTACTCGTCAGGTCTCGCAAATCATGCTCGGCAGCCGCGCCTTGACCGACAACAGCGTTGCCCTGACGCGCAAGGCGGGCACCTCGCTGGAAAGCATCACTCAGACTGTTTCCAGTATTCAGGCCATGAACCAGCAAATCGCCGCGGCGGCTGAGCAGCAAAGCTCGGTGGCTGACGAAATCAGCCGCAGCATCGTCAACGTGCGTGACGTGTGTGAGCAGACGGCGGAAGCCAGTGAAGAGACCGCCGCATCCAGCGTTGAGTTGGCGCGATTAGGTGGTCAGTTACAGATGATGGTTGGGCACTTCAAGGTTTAACGCTCACACGGTGATCGTCAGCCCGACGATCACCGCGCCCGTCAACAGCGCCGCCAGCACCAGGCCGAACCATGCCCGCCAGGCGCTGGCGGTGCTAAATACCCAGATGACTATGGCGGTGTACAGCACAAAACTCAGCAGCGTCGTGATCTGCACGACGCTTGCGGGATCGCTGCCTGAGACGCGCGGCAGCAACAGCGCCAGCAACGACGTGACCAGCGCCGACAAAACATAACCGCCGAGGGTGGCGGCCAGCACCCGGCTGAGAATCATCCAGCGGTAGAGGTGTGTGTTGGTGGTTTTTTTCATTGCACATCACCTGTAGATGCCGCAAATAATTTGTGAATTGGAAAGCGATTTTATGTGGGAGCTTCTATGTTTGCCCGCAAGCGCTGATACCGGTGGGAGCGAATTCATTCGCGAAGAGTCCGGTACATCCGCAGCTTATGCATCGCTTGAAACACCGCCTTCCCGAATGAATTCGGTCCCACGGGGCAATCATGAGCTTAAGATCAAGGACAATCTGTGGGAGCTGAGCTTGGTCTGGGCGGCATTCCGACGATAAACGAAAACGCGCTATGCCTTTAAGCTGCGTCTCATGCATCGCGGGCAAGCCTCGCTCCCACAGGGAATCGCGTTCCAAATTGATGGGCCGTGAGTAGCTGATTGGCACACATGCATCTGCTGCAGATCTCATCTACTTCGCCGCAGCAACAAAACAATCACCAGCATGACTCCAAACCCCAGCGCTACAATCTCAACGCTTCCGCGCTGCCAATCCCCTGTGGCCAGATAACGACCGATATGCTGGCCTGTTGTGCAAAAATTGAGCAGCGGCAGGCATAAGCACAATACTGCGGCGCTGATCAGTTGCTCGGCCCACGCCTTACTGACCGGTCGACACAGCGTATGAACCAACGTCACCAGCCAGATCAGCAGAAAGCTGCGAACCTCCCATGTGGCTCGGTCCGCCATATCCACCGGTATGAACCGGTTGGCATAGAAATATCCAATACACGCCACGCCAATGCCTGCAATGCTCGCCACGTTAAACGCTTCGATACAACGGTAAACCCTGGCAGTCGCGGTGCCGAATTCTCGCTGACTCTTGTTGCGTCGCTTGATGGTGAACAGCAGCGTACCGGTCGCCATCATCGCCATGCCCAGCAACCCGCTGACGAAGTACAGCCACTTCATGCCCCAGCCGCCCAACTCGGCAAAATGCAGTGAACGCAGGACGCCGTAGATCTGATCGCCCAGCGACAGGGTTTCCGGCAGCGGCTTCTGGACCTGCAAAGTCGCGCCCGTTCTACCGTCAAACAGTACGCTGGCTTGCGGCGTGAACAGTGTCTGGGAAGGGTGGGCTTCATCGTGGCGACCCATCACCCGGACCGTAGCCTTCTGTGACTCCGGGTTCTGCACCACCAGCATGCGTGCGTCCTGGCCCGTCAAGGTTTGCGCCTGTCGCAGAAGCGAGGGCCAATCAGTTGTGGTGTTTTCGGTCTTGTCGATAGAGCCTGCTTTTCCCGACAGCTCCGACTGAAATTGACTGTAGGCATCCGGGCTGGAACTGTAAGCCGCTTGCAGAGGCCAGGGCATGTAACTGGTATAGAAAACGGCCAGCCCGGTGTAGGCAATCATGATCAGGAAGGGCAGGGTCATGACCGCCGTGGCGTTGTGTGCGTCGAGCCAGGAGCGCAGACCTTTGTCAGGTCGGAAGGTGAAGAAATCCTGGAATATTCGCCGGTGGATCACTACGCCAGACACCAGCGCAACCAGCATGCCCACGGTCAGCCAGCCCACCAGCCAGAAGCCCAGCACCGGCAGGTGCAGCATGTAGTGGAACGACATGAAATGGCGTCCGCCCTCGGTTTTCCGTGCGATGCCTCTAGGGAGTATTTCGCCGGTTTCAGCCGACAGCGAAACCTGCTGAAGGGTCGACCCCGAACGCCACGCCAATTGGAGGGCCTGGCCCGGATACTGAGGGAATTCGACCCGCCAGAATCGGGCACCGGTTGCGTGTTCAAGCAGGTAATGCTCGGCATAGCGCGCAGCACCCGAAATGTCACTGGTGGGCGCGTTTTGGTCGACTGCAACCAGTGGCTGCGCTTCCATCCAGCGCGTGATGGGTTCCCGGAAAACGCTCAACGTGCCGGTCAGGAAAATCGCACACAACAACCATCCACACACAAGGCCGCACCACGTGTGGAGCCACGACATGGACTGGCGGAATTTACCTTTCACGATTGGGTTCGCTGATTTGAAGCAAATTCTGTAGGAGTGAGCTTGCTCGCGATAGCGTCCTGGCTGGCCGTGATTTGCCAACTGAAAGAACGTATCGCGAGCAAGCTCACTCCTACAGGGGAAGTGTTCGCCCCGCGGTAGGGTTTTGCCCGGGCTTTAATCAGAAATCGCCCCGCAGTGTGAACATGTAGCTGCGCGGATCGCCGAACAGGTTCGAGCGGTCGGTGGCCACGGCGGTGGTGTAGTAGCGACGGTCAAACAGGTTTTCGGCGTTCAGCGAAACTTTCCAGTGCTCGTCCAGTTTCCAGCTGGCGCGGGCATCCCAGATGGCGTAGCCCTGGCTGCCGAAATCCAGCCCTTCAACAGCGGCCTTGTAACCAGATTGCGCTGAAACACCGCCACCGATGGTGAGGCGATTCCAGACTCCTGGCAGGTTGTAGCTGGTTTGCAGGCGCAGCATGTGTTTTGGGGTTTCGTAGGCGACTTCGACCTCTGCGGTGTTGCGCAGCAGGTTGTAGGTGTAGCCGCCGAATACTTGCCAGCCCGGAAGTACTTCGCCGCTGGCTTCGATGTCGATGCCTTTGCTGCGCTTGATGGCTCCGTTGATGTAGCAGACGCCGTCGACATCTGTCTCGGTGCAGCCGATGTTTGAAGGGTCTGCGATCGCGACATTTTCCTGCTTGATATAGAACAGGGCCATCGACAGGTTCAGGCGTTTATCAAACAGCTCACCCTTGATGCCTGTTTCATAGTTATCACCTGTCGAGGGTGACAGTGGTGCGCCGCTGGCATCGACATAGTTACCCTGAGCGTTGAAGATTTCCGCGTAGCTCGCATACCAGGACCAATTGTCGTTGATGTCGTAGATCAAGCCCGTATAGGGCGTTACTTCGCGGGTGACCTTCGAGTTATAGGACAGGGCGCTGCCTTTATCGACATCGTAGGTGTAGTCATACCAACTGGCTCGCGCGCCCAATATCAAACTCAGCTCTTGAGTAAGGCGCAATCGTGTATTGGCATAAACGCCCGAACGCTCTTCGGTCATGTCGATGTCCGTCATCCACGCAGGCCGTGCAGGCTTGTTGAATGCATGGTGATCAACGTTGAAGACATCGGTGGGGATTGTTGGCCTAAAGGTGACCGTCGATTGCTTGGTATTGGCCTCTTGCCGAGACCAAGTGGCACCCACAGTCACTTCATGGGTCAGCCCGAACGCATCGAAGTTACCATTCACATGGCTGTCCAGCCCGGTACTTGCCACCTCATCCCGGCGGAACAACACCCTGCGAAAAGTCGAGCCTGCGTTGGTAACAGGGCTGATTGCGCCCTGAGCATAAGCAACCTGCTGATCAAACCCACCCTCCGAATACGTCATCGACGTCGTGTTGCTCCAGCGATCATTGAAGCGATGCTCAACCTCGGCAAACACCTCGCTCATGTCGCTCTCGTGACGGTTCCAGTCCTGCACCAACGAGGTCGAGCGGGAGATATCCAGCGAGTTGCCATTGCTGTAGCGCGGCAGGCCGTAGATCGAATAGCCGTTGATGACGTTTTCCTGATGACGCAGGCTCAGGGTCAGCGTGGTGTCGTCATTCACATCGGCTTCGACAATCCCGTACATCAATGGCGTGCGGGTGTCGCGCTCGTCAATGTACGAGCCGCTGTCCTCGTAAGCGGTGACCATGCGGCCGCGTACTGTGCCTGTATCATTGAGCTTGCCGCTGGCATCGAGGTCCATGCGGTAGCGGTCCCAGGAGCCTGCGCTGGCCTGCACCGTCAGCTTGTTTTCCGCGGTTGGGCGCTTGCGCACCAGATTGACCGCACCGCCGGGCTCGCCTGCACCCACCAGCAGGCCGGAAGCACCGCGCAATACCTCGACGCGGTCGTAAATAGCGGTATCAGGTTTCATCCAGCCGGTGATCTGATAGCCCTGACCCGGCACGCCATCAATCAAAAAACTTTCAGCCAGCAGCGAGAAGCCCCGCGAGGTGTAAACGTGGCCGCCGAAGTTGCGGTACTGGAAAGTAATGCCGGGCGTCTGCTCCAGCACCTTGTCGAGGCTGGTGAGTTTCTTGTCGTCCATCAGTTGCCGAGTCATGACGCTGACCGTCTGCGGTGTTTCCCGCAGGCTCAGGTTCAGTTTCGAGGCGGTACTGCTTCCTCCCGTGGTGTAGGAACCTGTCCCATCGGTGGTCGTTCCGAGTTGGCCCGCCGCATTCACATTAGTGGCGCCCAGCACCATGGCGGAGTCGCCCGAAACCGGCAGTCTTTCCAGCACCACGGTGCGTTCGTCCAGCAGGCGCCAGGTGAAACCGCTGCCCTTTAGCAGCGTGTCCATGGCCTGGCCCAGTGTGTACTTGCCCTGCAGCGCTTTGGTGCGTAACGCGCCTACATCGCTGGAGTTGAAAATAAGACGGACGTTGGCCTGATCCGCAAGCTGGGTCAGCGCCTGATCCAGGGATTGCTCCGGCAGCTTCAGATCAATACTGGTCGATGTGTCAGCGGCCATCGCAGTGAGCGGCATCAAGGGCAGGCTGCCAGCCATGGTCAACATCAGCGTCAGGGTCAACGTGCGACCGCTGACCGGAGCAAAGAACTTGGAAGGTGCCTGCATTTCAATCGTCCGTATTGAATAGTGGTGGTGACACGACATGAGAATTATTCGCGCCCACCCCAACGACGAATCATCCCCACCAACCTTGCCGTCGATTGTTGAAATAATTTTTATTCGCGTGACGCCGATAGATGAAAACCGGCTTGGCGGGAGATATTGATGATAACTGTTCTCAGTTGAGATAGGATGCATGCCTTACCAGCCGGGGCAGTCCGAATGTCTGTTTCACCCAACTCAAATCACTTGCTGACAGTCTTTCAGGAGCATTACAGCGACCTGTTGGCCTTTCTCGCACGTCGTCTGGGGAATGTGGAAAAGGCCGCCGATGTGGCCCAGGACACCTATTTGCGGCTGGCAGGTCTGTCCGATACGGCGCAGATTCTGGAGCCTCGGGCCTTTGTATTTCGGGTGGCGGGCAATCTGGCCATTGACCGTTTACGTCAGGAACAACGGCGCTCCGCATTGCAGGCCGATGACCTGGATGAGGACTTCTGCGACCCGATGGCATCGCCGGAACGCTCGTTTCTGGCGACCGAAGCCGTCGAGCAGCTCGACAAGGCGCTGCACCTCTTGCCAAGCAATGCACGGCTGGCGTTGTTGCTTAATCGCCTCGAAGGCATGACCCACGCGCAGATCGCTACACGTCTGGGGGTATCGGAAAGCTCGGTGGGCAAATACATTGTCCAGGCCATGCGCCATTGTCGGGATTGGCTACGCCAGTCGGAGTGCATTTAGAATGATCGCAATGCACTCTCTTCTGGCGGCTTCTTCGAGCCCATCACCATGACCGAGCCTATGAACCACGCAATGCCCAACGTTGAGCTGGAAGATCAGGCCATTGAACAATGGGTGCGGCTGGCCTCGGGCAGTGCCAGCGAATCGGAGCACGCCGCGTTCGCCCGCTGGCGTCAGCAAAGCCCTGCGCATGAAGCCGCCGCCAAGCTGGCCGAACAGATGTGGCAGGCCATCCCGAAGACCCGGACCGCTGAAGTCTTCGTGCCCCCAGCCCCGCCGCAGCGCCGTCCTTTGCGTTGGGTCGCACTGGCTGCCGGGTTGGGCGCGTTGGCGCTGACCAGTTTTACAGAACCTGTTCAGATCTATTTCGCCGACCACACCACCGCAGTCGGCGAGCGCAAAATGCTCACCCTCGAAGACGGCAGCCAGGTCTGGATGAACAGCGCCACAGCGTTGTCCGTGCATTACTCGGCTAACCGTCGCGACATCAGTCTGCTCAAAGGCGAAGCACTGTTTCAAGTCAGCAAAGACGCCAACCGGCCCTTCGTTGTCCAGGCCTCTGGCGGCAGCGTGCAGGCTGTTGGCACCCGCTTTGACGTCGACCGCCAGAGCCAGCGTGTCCGCGTCGGCGTCACCGAAGGTGAAGTCAAAGTCTCTTCAGGCGGCGAAGCCGTCCCCCTGAAAGTGGCCCAGCAACTCGAGTTCGAAAGCGGCTCCCCTCCGTCCACCACCAGCCCCCTGGACACCACCACCGCGGCCGCCTGGCAACGCGGCAAACTGATCTTCAACAGCCGCCCGCTGACCGAAGTTTTTGCCGACATCGAACGCTACATGCCCGGCTCACTGGTCGTCGCTGGCACCTTGCCCGACACCGCCGTCAGCGGCGTATTCAACCTCGACGACGTACCCGGCATGCTCAACGTGCTGTCCCAAACCCAGCCCGTGCGGATCTATCAACTGCCTTGGTTGACGGTAGTGATGAATGGCGAGGCGGTGAAAGAGGGGAAGGTGGGGATTTAGCCCTGGCTGATACCGCAATCTCAAGCTGAACATTGAACCCCTGTGGGAGCGAGGCTTGCCCGCGATAAGGACACCGCAAATATCAGGTGTATCGCGTCTAGCCTTATCGCGGGCAAGCCTCGCTCCCACAGGTTGGCGCTGATCTTAAATTCATGATCGACCCGTGGGACAGACCGGGTGGCGTTCTACTTCATTCGGGAAGGCGGTATTCCAGGCTGTAAATAAGGCGGCGAATGTACCGGCCTCTTCGCGAATGAATTCGCCCCCACCGGGATCAGCGGTTGCAGGCAAACATAGAATCTCCCACAGGGGGCGCGCTGAAACACAGATCTTTGTGGGAGCAGAGCTTGCTCGCGATGCAGACACCTCGTTGTTTCAGACGGACCGTGTCATCGTTCATCGCGAGCAAGCTCTGCTCCCACATGGGAATCGCATCCATTCAGTGATTGGTGGGGCTGCCTGGCAGGCCAACATGGCCTGTCGTTCCGCCTTGTAAGAATCTTCCGTCAGCCCTTTGCGTAATCAACTACGCCTCCCATAAACCCTCTCCCCGAACGCGCCTGCTCACTCCCGCTAATTTCTCCATCCGATAGATGCTGACGCACCGGTCACCTGCTGGCTCAGCATCTGAATCTGAAAGAACTAACGGTTGGAGTAAGCCATGCAGCGCATACAAGAATTACGCACCACTTTAGGCGTGCCGATGGCCGATTTTGCCAAGGCACTGGGGGTGTCCGAACAGGTTGTCGGGCAGTGGGAAAGCGGCGAGGCAGAGCCCGGCGTTCCGGCCTTGAGAGATATCGCCACGCTGCTGGGCACCAACGTTGATGACTTGATGGACTTCGCCACCAGCGGCCGAAGAATCACGTCCCAACATTGGGTGCCGGGCGACGATGCCATCTTCGACGGCTTCTGGGGCCGCATGGGTTTGCTGCTTCCCGGTGAAACCAATTGCACCTGGTATCCCGTTACCTTCGCGGAATATTCCCAGATTACCGACTCGCTGAGCATTGAGCATGCAGAGCCACAGTGGTTGGTGGTCAGCACCCTTAACAACCGAAAGCTGCTGATCAATCCCGCGTTGATCCGACGCATCCGCCTGCTCGACGACGCCGCAGACCGCCCGGAAGACGACGCCTGGCAACTCGGCTGGGACAGCGAACAAGGCCTGACACCGGAGCTCTATCGCGCACTTGGTGAATACTTCACCGACGAACTTGCGTTCGACACCAACAACTCACTGGTGGCCCAACAGGTGATTCATACGCTGATCGCCCAGCATGATCTGACCAGCGCGAAAGTCATGCACTTGATCAGCGATACCCACGTCCATCTCGCAAGCGGCACAACCGCCAACGTGCGCGCCGCCAACGCCGACATCTACAACCTCGTGCTGGACGCCTACGCTGGCATGCCGCTGGGTATCAGCTTGAGCACAAGGGATTCGGAAGAAGAAAACCACTTCTCGCCGTCGCAAGTGGCGTTGGTGGACATCCCGCTGCTTCAGTATCAGACGGCGGAGATTGAGGCATCGGCGGAGATGGAAGGCGTCTGATAACGGTGACATAGGACCGGCTAAAGCGGGTCTTACGGTTTGCGCAGAACCTGTGGGAGCGAGGCTTGCCCGCGATGAACGATAACGCGGAATATCCGCCTGTTTGCGTCGTCCTGGTCGCGGGCAAATCTATCTCCCCCTCTAAAGCGGCTAATCATGAACGCCTCACAACCCGCGTCCACAACCAAAACCCCAGCGCCACAACACTAATTGAGCCCCCCAACAAACACACCGCTACCCAGCCCCAACGTGCATAAACCTGGGTGGCCGCAACCGCCCCTAGCGCACTTCCAAGCGAGTAAAAACACATGTAAGCACCGACCAGCCGACTTTGCGCGTCGGGCCTTGCCGCAAATATCAGACTCTGATTAGTGACATGCACCGCCTGCACTGCGAAGTCCAGGACGACCACTCCGACGATCAGCGCGAGCAACGATGTTTCCGCGAACGCGATAGGGATCCAGGACAGCGCCAGCAATGCCAAAGCAATCCCCGTAATGCGCTGTTCCAAGCCCTGATCGGCCCAGCGACCAGCCCTCGATGCCGCCAACGCGCCCGCTATCCCTGCGAGGCCAAACAAGCCAATCTGCGTATGCGAAAGACTCAAAGGCGGCGCACTCAGCGGCAACACCATTGCTGTCCACAGAACACTGAACGCAGCAAAGATCAGCAGCGCAAAAACACCCCTGATCCTTAAAACCGGTTCGGTGACAAAAAGTGTGAACGTCGACAACAGAAGCTTTAGATACGTGCTTTCAACACGTGGTAAACCTTTGCTCGGGATAGCCCTCCACAGCACAACGGTCAGGGTCAGCATCAACCCCGCGGAAACAAAATAAACCGCCCGCCACCCGGCCATATCAGCAATAAGCCCTGATGTAAAACGCGCAAGCAGGATGCCCAAGACAATCCCGCTCGTTACCGTGCCAACGGCCTGCCCGCGTCGTGATGGCGTTGCCAGCGCAGCGACATAAGCCACGACCATTTGAACAACCACCGCCATTAGACCGACCAAAATCATCGCACCCAGCAAGGCCGACCATTGCTGAGCAGACCCGACCACTATCAACGCAACAGCCGACAGCAACACTTGAGTCAGGATCAAAGCCTTGCGATTGATCAGATCACCCAACGGCACAATAAAAACCAAACCCACGCCGTAGCCAACCTGAGTGGCGGTGACCACGATGCCGATCATGCCTGGGTCGACGCCGAGGCTTTGAGCCATAGAATCAAGCAACGGCTGCGCGAAATAGACATTGGCAACGGCCAGTGCGCAGGTGACCGACAACAGCAGCGTCAATGCTGGAGATAGCTCGGGAGTGCTCTCCGACCGGGCTTCACAAGAGTCGAGCTCGCTTGCGGCATTGATATTGGAGGCCATGGATCCATCCTTGATGCTGATTCCGGTTTCAATTGAAAACTACTTCGTTGATTTCTACCAAGGCCGGTTTTAATCTGCAACCAGTTTTGCACAGCGTTGCTGCTGGCGAGACTTCCTCTGATGCCTGATCGGGAATCCAAAATGGCGAATCATTCACCTGTCCAGGGCGACGAATGCCCAGTGGCAAGAACCCTGGAAGCCATCGGCGATCGCTGGTCGCTGCTCATCATCCGCGACGCCTTCGACAACGTTCGACGGTTCGGCGAGTTTCAGAAAAACCTCGGCATGGCTAAAAACATCCTCGCCGCACGCCTGAAAACCCTCGTCGAACTGCAGATTCTCGAAATCCACCCCGCCTCAGACGGCAGCGCTTACAAGGAATACGTCCTTACTGAGCGCGGCCGTGCGGTCTTTCCTATCGTCGTCTCGATGCGCCAGTGGGGAGAGCAGCACCTGTTCCAGACGGGTGAAATGCATTCGGTGCTGCTGGACAAAGCGCGTGAGCAGCCGGTGGTGACGCTGGAGGTTCGGTCTGCGGAAGGGCGACGTCTTGGGCCGGAGGATTGTCAGCGGGGAAGGGTGGTTAAGGGCGCGTCTTAGCGGGAGACTGCTTGTTAACTTAATGCACCACAAACCAGGCAAGTGCGTGCTATAGCGTGTGGTAATCAAGGCAGAATCATCGAAAAATCGGCTCGCAATTACAAGGACTCGAGCCATTTATGAACTGCACTGTATCCGCTTCACCTCCTGAAAACCTCACCAAACTCCAAGTCGTCACCGCGATGTACGCCTGCATCATGACAAGCTGGGAAGACCTCCCCAAGCAAAACAAACGCGCCCAGAGTTTCGACTTTGCGTCGGCAGCGAAGCAGAGGAGGCCACGCTGAATCACTTGGCTCGGCTGTTCATGGATTACGCGGATTTTTCGTTTCGCCGGGCGTTGCTTGCCAGGCGAGAAGGCTTGGTCTGGATGCTTATTCAGACTCCGCATTTGCCGGTTGATTGGTTGTCATTGGGGCCTGACGTAAGTCTCAATCCACGCATAGCCAAACGCTTACACGTTATAGAGAAAAACTGCCATTTGCAGACCTGCCCGACAGGCATAGTCTTGTATTCAACCACTGACGAGCAGGAAGCCCGTCAGGATCAAGGATGATCGACCATGAAAGGATACTGCCGACAGGGAGTTGGAATGGTACTGGACAAAAAACCCGCTTCGGCGGGTTTTTTATTGGGGTTTGGAAAGTGGGAGTGCAGGCATTTTCCCGTCGAGACAACCTGCATGACTTTTCTCCAGGCACTAAAAAGCCGGCTTGTGGCCGGCTTCTCAAGGACGAACTTGGTTTGTTTTTGGCAAACCGTGCTCGCCTTTAACAGGTGCGCTCAGCGAGTGGCGCTAATTAGGATGGTGACGCTGACCAGGTTTGAGTCTGGGCGTAACCGTCGGCGTCGAGGCGTTGTGTGCTTCGGGCCGGGATGGCGCAGAGGATACTGATGTTCGCGGCGCTTGCCCAGTCTTGAAACACTTTGACTTGGCATTGTGGATGTCCGACATCACGCTTGCCTGACGCTGGTTGGTTAAGTGCACCGTGGATTTCAGGTGACAGCGTCCAGCCTTATCGTCGGAATGCCGCCCAGACCAAGCCTCGCCCACAGAATGCAATCATCCCGACAGGCATGCGAGGTAAAGGAATCTCAGGATGGTCACGGTTCTGTGGGAGCCGAGCTTGCTCGCGATAAACGATAACGCGGTATGACTTCAAACCGCAGCGCTACTATCGCGAGCAAGCTCAGCTCCCACAGGTTTGCTGGCAAGTCGGATTGCCGCCTGCTCGCTCCAACAGATCACCACCCTCACCGAAACGCTATCCCATGCCGCCGCGTGTTCAGCGTCGACCACCAGAACACCCAGCCCAGTACGCGGATGCCTTGCTGCTCGATCTGTTCGGCTGAGAACAGTTCGTCTGGGTATTCGGCGCTGTTGTGGCTGCGCAGGCGCAGGCCGTTGCCGGGTAGGCGGTAGAGGTATTTCACGCGCAGCATGCCACCGTGTTCCAGGGCGTACATTTCGCCGTCGATGATTCGGGTCAGGCCGCGGTCGATGCCGAGTACGGAGCCGTCCTGGATCTTGTCGGCCATGCTGTTGCCGATCATGGCGACGCAGATGGCGTTGTCGATGTTGATATTCATGCTTTGCAGCACATGCAGCGGCAGGCGGATTTTCTTGCCGGGGGCTTCAGCGATAAGGGTGTCGCCGGTGTCCGATTCGGTTTCCTTATAGACCGGCACTTCCACGTCGCTGCGCAGCGAGCTGCGGTTGGAGTGGCGGGACGCGCCGCTGTCGCCGCCATTGTTTTCATTGGCCGAGTCGCACGGATGCTTGGGGCCTTCGCCCGTGCGCAGCCACCGTGCGTTGACGGTTAACAGTTCAGCCACTTCGTCCAGACGGGCCATGGGGATGCCCCGCTTGAACCAGTTGTTCACATGCTGAGGCGTGACCTTCCGGTTGGCGGCGAAGTCCGTGGCTGAGAGGTGGCACTCCCGCAGGAGGGCGCGTAGTCGATCACCTGATGTATTCATGACCCCGAGTTTACGGCGCTCGTTAGCGGGTTTAAATAAACGAGGTGTTCAAATGAGCGGTGTGTCTAATTGTCCTGCGAGCCCCGGGATTACAGGGTTTGACGGGTTTTGTAGGGCGCTTCTGTCATTGGTTTGTGGCGGGTAAACAGTGCGGATTTAGTTCAGCGCGCAATGGCAGGCCTGGAGGTCTGTTTATCGGGTTTAACGGGGGGAGTTGTTTGTTTGGCGGGTGTTTACTGAAAAAAATGATTGTTTTCGCAGAACGATCAATCGGCATGAATGTTTGCCGGGAGCGTTTTAAAGAATCGGAGGGTTTTGCGAGGGATGTTAACGGAGCATCTGTTGCAGATGCTCCGTTGACGATGCAGCAATCGATCAGCCTTTGTAGGCAGCAACCGATTTGGTGATCTCGGCACGGGCGGCGTCTGCGTTACCCCAGCCTTCGATTTTCACCCATTTGCCTTTCTCGAGATCTTTGTAGTTCTCGAAGAAGTGCTTGATCTGCTCCAGCAGCAGTGGAGGCAGGTCGGTGTATTCCTTCACGTCGACGTACAGCTGGGACAGCTTGTCGTGTGGGACTGCGATGACTTTGGCATCGCCGCCGCCGTCGTCGGTCATGTGCAGGATGCCGACTGGACGGGCGCGGATAACCGAACCTGGGGTAACCGGGTAAGGGGTTACAACCAGCACGTCGAGGGGGTCACCGTCGTCAGCCAGGGTGTTCGGGATGAAACCGTAGTTGGCCGGGTAGAACATCGGCGTCGCCATGAAACGGTCAACGAACAGGCAATCGGAATCTTTGTCGATTTCGTATTTGATCGGCGCGTGGTTGGCCGGAATTTCGATCGCGACGTAGATGTCGTTCGGCAGGTCTTTACCCGCCGGAATCTTGCTGTAGCTCATTGGGCATTGCCCCCCTTGATTGACCAGACGGCTTTGGCTGGTTACGCCAAAAAGTGGGCCGGATTATAGGCATATTCTGTTGGTGTTGCCACGCGTGGCAGCCTGCAGGGGTTAGTCCTGATTCTGGTAGGAAGGTTCATCACGCTGCAGGTTTTGCAGGCGGTTGAGCGGGTCCTGGCGATAGAAGGCTTTGAGCTGCTGATAGACCGCCGGGTGAGCATCAACCAATAGATCCGGTGCGCAGAAGAAGTATTCGCTGGTCACGGCGAAAAACTCCGCCGGGTCTTCGGCGGCGTAGGGGTCAATGGCGGTTTCGATGTCCGGATCTGCATCGAGCTGGCGGTTCATGTCGTCATAGGCGTGTTGCATGACACTGGCCCACTGGCTGACCTGCATGTCGCCGTGCAGCGGCGGCAGGCCGTTGGCGTCGCCGTTGAGCATGTCGAGTTTGTGCGCCAGTTCGTGGATCACCAGGTTGTACGGCTCCCAGTTGCCGCTGGACAACACGCCGGGCAGGGCGAGGATCACCGGGCCTTGCTGCCAGGCTTCGCCGCTGTGCTCGCCGTCCCATTCGTGTTCGATGCCGCTGGGATCGCGATGGCGCTGCGGGCTGACGAAGTCGTCGGGGTAGATCACCAGTTCGTGAAAGCCCTGATACCAGTTCAGGTCGCCAAGGTTGAGCAATGGCAGTTGCGCCTGCGCGGCGAGATGCAGGCGCTGTTCGTCACTGAGCTCAACGCCCGGCAGGCAGGTGATGTGCTTGTCTTGCAGGAACAGCACGCTATTTTCAAGCAGCAGGGCGTCTTGCTCGGCGCTCAGGCCATCGAGGATTGGCAAACCCTGACGCACCCGCTGCCACAACTCGGCGGCAACGGAGCTCTTGGCCAGCCTGCGTTGCCGACGCCATTGGCTGAACGACCACATCCCTTAGCGGGCGTCCGCCGAGCGAGTCATGCGACCGCGTACCACGCTGATGATCATTGGCAGCAGCGAGATCACGATGATCGCCAGCACCAATACCGACAGGTTCTTCTTGATGAATGGTACGTTGCCAAAGAAGTAGCCGAGGGTGACCAGGCTGCCGACCCATAACACTGAGCCCAGAATGCTGAAACCGAGGAAACGCGGGTAATGCATTCTGCCGACGCCCGCGACAAACGGAGCGAAGGTGCGAATGATCGGCAGGAAGCGCGCGAGGGTGACGGTCTTGCCGCCATGGCGGTCGTAGAACTCGTGAGTACGGACCAGATAGTCGCGGCGGAAAATCTTCGAGTTAGAGTTCTGGAAGAGTTTTTCCCCTACGGTGCGGCCAATGATGTAGTTGGTGCTGTCACCAAGGATCGCCGCCGCCATCAGCAGGCATGCCAGCAATACAGGATCCATGGCGCCACCGGCGGCTACCGCGCCAGCAATGAACAGCAACGAATCACCCGGCAGGAACGGCATGACCACCAGACCGGTTTCGCAAAAAATCACCAGAAACAGGATCGCGTAGACCCAGGTGCCGTAGTTGGTTACGAGTAAATCGAGGTACACATCCAAGTGCAGAATCAGGTCGAGCGGATTGAAATCCATGTATGGCACCAATAGCGGAGACCCAGACCGGGTCACGTGCGGAAGTAACTACTGAGGAGGTTGCGGCGGGATTATAGAAGCAGAATGGGTGGGGAGGGGGATTGGGTTCTCAGGATCAGTTGTATTCGCGGCAATCATGCAGATCCCGCGCTGTCGTGTGGCGAGTAAGTAGTCTGTAGGAGCTGCCGAAGGCTGCGATGGCTGCGTGTCAGGATAAATGCTTCGCAGCCTTCGGCAGCTCCTACGGAATTGCGGCGTTTCAATCCTCACTGATCGGCAGGACGTAATTCTTGAACTGGGTGTCTTCGCGAAACCCGATGGATTCGTATACCTTTTGCGCCACTTCGTTGTTGCTGCTGGTGGAGACGCGCATGCGGACGGCCTGGGTGTCTTTGGCCATTTTCTTTGCGGTGCGCATCAGGTGGTCGGCCACCAGTTGGCGACGGGCATCCTCAGCCACATAGATGTCGTTAAGGATCCACACGCGTTTCAGTGACAGCGATGAGTAGCTCGGATAAAGCTGACAAAAGCCCAGCAGCTTTTTGTCATCGTCGGCAGCCAGCGCTAGGTAGATCACTGATTCATCCCGGCTCAGGCGTTTTTCGAGGAAGGCGCGGGACGAATCCGGAAATGGCAGTTCGCCATAGAACTCGCGGTATTTGACGAATAGCGGGGCTAGCAGGTCCAGGTGTTCCAGTGTGGCTTTAACGATCCGCATGGTTGGGCCTCAACTTCTCGATGACAAATGTTCCATCAGGCTTGCCGCCCGATGCTGCCGAATGAGTTTAGAAAGCGCAATCTAATGCTCAGTCCGATGGCCCTGCCAGTAGAAAGTTGCCTTTCGTGTTCAACGGCTCATCGGATTCCAGGCTGTTGAGTTGCGCGTCGTCCTTGAGATTGACCCCGGATATACCCCGCGTGCAGGCCTCTCGCATCAAGTAAAGCAGACGATGCGCGGCCATTGCGTAACTCAGCCCTTCAAGTCGTACATTCGAGATGCAATTGCGGTGCGCGTCATTGAGACCGACTTTGGGGGCGTAGGTGAAATACAGCCCCAAACTGTCTGGCGAGCTGAGGCCGGGACGTTCGCCGATCAGGATCACCGACATTTTCGCCCCGAGCAATTCGCCGATTTCGTCAGCAATCGCGACCCGGCCTTGTTCCACCAGAATCACCGGTGAAAGCGTCCAGCCTTCGGCGCTGGCCAGTTCTTCCATGCGCGCCAGAAACGGCACCGTGTGGCGATGTACGGCCAGAGCCGACAATCCATCGGCGACCACTACAGCCACATCAATCCCGCCGGGATGTGCCGCTGCGTAATCGCGAAGGGTTTGCGCGGAAGCCTCGTCCAGACGACGGCCCTTGTCCGGGCGTTGCAGGTAGCTGTCGCGGTCGGTTGCGGCGCTGTGTAAATGCAGGGTCTCGCGATTTTTAGCGGTCAATTGTTCGCTGAGCGCTGCGTGATCGAACGGCAAATGCACGGCATCCCGAGCCTGCGCGTGGGCAAACTGGAAATCCAGTTGCGCACTGGTGGGCAGGCTGGTGCCGGTGCGACCCAGGGCGATTCGCGCGGGGGTGAGGCGGCGCAGTTCCAGCCACGGGTTTGGCGTGTTGTCGGGTTTGCTTTCGGGGAGATCGTCCATCAACTCGTCACTCATGCCAGATGCGCCAAGGCGTTGCGAAAGGCCGGCGGCAGGCTGTCACCGAAGCGTATACGGCCATCGGCCTGGGTGAAGATGCCCATTTTTTCCAGCCAGGCTTCGTATTCCGGTGCTGCACGCAGGCCCAGTGTTTGCCGGGCGTAGAGTGCGTCGTGGAACGAGGTGGTCTGGTAGTTGAGCATGATGTCGTCAGAGCCGGGGATGCCCATGATGAAATTGATGCCCGCCACGCCCAACAGCGTCAGCAGGGTATCCATGTCGTCCTGATCGGCTTCGGCGTGGTTGGTGTAGCAAATGTCGCAACCCATGGGCACACCCAGCAGCTTGCCGCAGAAGTGATCTTCAAGCCCGGCGCGGATGATCTGTTTGCCGTTGTAGAGGTATTCCGGGCCGATGAAGCCGACCACGGTGTTGACCAGAAACGGGTTGAAGTGCCGGGCCACGGCGTAGGCGCGGGTTTCGCAGGTTTGTTGATCGAGGCCGTGATGGGCGTTGGCCGACAGTGCGCTGCCCTGACCTGTCTCGAAATACATCAGGTTCTGGCCCAGCGTGCCGCGATTGAGGCTCAACCCCGCTTCATAACCTTCCTGCAACAGATTGAGGTTGATGCCGAAACTGGAGTTGGCCGCTTCGGTGCCGGTAATCGACTGGAAGACCAGGTCCACCGGTACGCCACGATTGATGACTTCAATCGAAGTGGTGACGTGTGTCAGTACACAAGCCTGAGTCGGGATTTCATAGCGCTGGATAATTGCGTCGAGCATCTCCAGCAGAGCGACGATGGATGAGGTGCTGTCAGTCGCCGGGTTGATGCCGATCATGGCGTCGCCGTTGCCGTATAGCAGACCGTCGAGAATGCTCGCGGCGATACCGGAAGGCTCATCGGTAGGGTGGTTGGGTTGCAGGCGGGTTGATAAGCGACCGCGCAGGCCCAGGGTGCCGCGAAACTTTGTGACCACACGAATCTTCTGCGCCACCAGTACCAGGTCCTGAACGCGCATGATCTTAGACACAGCAGCGGCCATTTCCGGTGTCAGACCGGGGGCGAGGGCGCGCAGGCTGGTTTCGTCGGCTTTGTCGCTGAGCAACCAGTCACGAAAACCGCCGACGGTCAGATGGCTGACGGGGGCGAAAGCCAGTGTGTCATGAGTGTCGATGATCAGTCGGGTGACTTCGTCTTGCTCATACGGGATCAGCGCTTCTTCAAGAAAGTGCTTGAGGGGAATATCAGCCAGCGCCATTTGCGCGGCAACTCGCTCGCCATCATTCAACGCCGCTACGCCCGCCAGAAAATCCCCGGAGCGCGCTGGACTGGCCTTTGCCATAACGTCTTTGAGGCTATCAAAGCGATACGTCTGTGCGCCGACGGAGTGGGAAAAGCTTGCCATACAGAATCTCCGTGACGCCCCGGTTCAAATACGGGGCGAAGGCAGCAAAGTAAGCAATTAATACTCCATCATGGCCCAAGGCGCCAATTGCCGGGGGCGGCGTGTCGTGAATGCAGTGGGTGGCGGCGTTTTGTGAACTGTTTTGGGGCGTTAAGCTCTCTGTGAACTGGAATGCAATCCTTCCTGTGGGAGCTGAGCTTGCTCGCGATAAGGCTGGACACGGTTCACTTCAGATCGCATCCAGCCTTATCGCGAGCAAGCTCAGCTCCCACAGGGATTGGGGGTGGCTCCAAAAACACCAATGGCCTCCGAAGAGGCCATTGGCAGTCAATCAACCCGTCTTAGAAAAAGCCCAGCGGATTGGTGTCGTAGCTCACCAGCAGGTTTTTGGTCTGTTGGTAATGCTCAAGCGCGACTTTGTGGGTTTCGCGGCCAACACCGGACTTCTTATAGCCACCGAACGCCGCGTGCGCCGGATACAGGTGATAGCAGTTGGTCCACACGCGACCGGCCTTGATTGCACGGCCCACGCGGTAGGCGCGGTTGATGTCCCGGGTCCATAGCCCTGCACCCAGACCGAACTCGGTGTCGTTGGCGATGGCCACTGCTTCGGCTTCATCCTTGAAGGTCGTAACGCTGACCACCGGGCCGAAGATTTCCTCCTGGAACACGCGCATCTTGTTGTTGCCTTTGAGCAACGTCGGCTGGATGTAGTAACCGGTTGCCAGATCGCCTTCCAGTTTCTCCACCTTGCCACCCGTCAGCAGCTCGGCACCTTCGCCCTGGGCGATTTCCAGATAAGAGAGGATTTTGTCGAACTGCTGCTGCGAAGCTTGCGCACCGACCATGGTGTCGGTGTCCAGCGGGTCGCCGCGCTTGATCTTCAGGACCTTCTTCATCACCACTTCCATGAACTGCGGGTAGATCGACTCCTGTACCAGCGCGCGGGAAGGGCAAGTGCAAACTTCGCCCTGATTGAAGAACGCCAGCACCACGCCTTCAGCGGCTTTTTCGATGAACTCGGGCTCGGCGTTCATGATGTCTTCGAAGAAGATGTTCGGCGACTTGCCGCCCAGCTCAACGGTGGACGGGATGATGTTATCCGCCGCCAGCTTCATGATGTGCGAACCCACCGGGGTCGAGCCGGTGAAGGCGATCTTGGCGATGCGCTTGCTGCTGGCCAGGGCTTCGCCCGCTTCACGGCCATAACCCTGCACGATGTTGAGTACGCCGGGCGGCAGCAGGTCGCCGATCAGTTCAACCAGCACGCTGATACCCAGCGGGGTTTGTTCGGCCGGTTTGAGGACGACGCAGTTACCGGCAGCCAAGGCTGGAGCGAGCTTCCAGGCGGCCATCAGGATCGGGAAGTTCCAGGGGATGATCTGCCCGACCACGCCCAGCGGTTCATGAATGTGATAAGCCACAGTATTGCCGTCAATCTCGGCTGCGGTGCCTTCCTGAGCGCGTAGTACGCCTGCGAAATAACGGAAGTGATCGACTGCCAGCGGAATGTCGGCGTTCAGGGTTTCGCGGATGGCCTTGCCGTTGTCCCAGGTTTCAGTGATCGCCAGGATTTCGAGATTCTGCTCGATACGGTCGGCGATTTTCAGCAGGGTCAGTGAGCGCGCCTGAACAGAGGTCGATCCCCAGGCGTCGGCAGCGGCATGAGCAGCGTCCAGGGCTTTGTCGATGTCTTCGGCCGTAGAGCGCGGGAAATCAGCGATGGGCTTGCCGGTAATCGGCGAGGTATTGGTGAAATATTGACCTTTGACCGGCGCAACGAACTCGCCGCCAATATAGTTACCGTAGCGCTCCTTGAAGTTGACCAGAGCGCCTTCAGTGCCGGGATGTGCGTAACGCATGGTGATTTCTCCTGATTTTTTGTTGTTGGGAGAGCTGACAAGACAGTAGCTCTGAATCGTGCGGTTGTTCAAGCGTAGAGCAAAGGGCGCAAATACGCTTTTGTAGGACCGCGCTTGCCCGCGATGCAATTTCGACTTCGACATGTGTGTAGGCCGACACAATGCTGTCGCGGGCAAGCGCGCTCCTACCGGGTGTTGATACTAAGTGCCATTTCACCCTCTGTGAGCTAACCTGCGCGGATGTTTTAAGAGGTGGTCATGCATATTCATATCCTTGGTATTTGCGGCACGTTCATGGGTTCTCTGGCGGTGCTCGCCAAAGAGTTGGGACATCGGGTGACCGGTTCCGACGCCAATGTCTATCCGCCGATGAGCACGCAATTGCAGGCTCAGGGCATCGAGCTGACGCAGGGTTACGACCCGGCGCAACTGGACCCTGCGCCGGATGTGGTGGTGATTGGCAACGCGCTGTCGCGTGGCAACCCTGCCGTCGAATATGTGCTCAATAAAGGTTTGCCGTATGTGTCCGGCCCACAATGGCTGGCCGATCACGTGCTGCAAGGCCGTTGGGTGCTGGCGGTTGCGGGCACCCACGGCAAGACCACCACCAGCAGCATGCTCGCCTGGGTGCTGGAACATGCGGGCATGAGCCCCGGTTTCCTGATTGGTGGTGTACCGCAGAACTTCGCGGTGTCGGCCCGGTTGGGCGGCACGCCGTTCTTCGTGGTCGAAGCCGACGAGTACGACAGCGCCTTCTTCGACAAACGCTCCAAGTTCGTTCATTACCGTCCACGCACCGCGATCCTCAATAATCTTGAGTTCGATCACGCTGACATCTTCCCCGATCTGCCTGCTATCGAACGCCAGTTCCACCATTTGGTGCGGACTATCCCAAGCGAAGGCCTGGTCATTCATCCGACGACCGAGCCTGCGCTGACCCGCGTGGTTCAAATGGGCTGCTGGACGCCGGTGCAAACCACCGGCCAGGGCGGTCAGTGGCAAGCGCGTTTGTTGCGCGAGGACGGTTCGCAGTTTGAAGTGATCTTCGAAGGCGAAGTGCAGGGTACGGTGGACTGGGACATGACCGGTCAGCACAACGTTGCGAATGCCTTGGCTACGCTTGCAGCTGCACGCCATGTTGGCGTCGTACCTGCGCTGGGCGTCGAAGCCTTGAGTGCATTCAAAAGCGTCAAACGTCGCATGGAGAAAGTTGCAGAAGTGCACGGCGTCACCATCTACGACGACTTCGCTCACCATCCGACCGCCATCGCCACCACTTTGGACGGCTTGCGCAAGAAAGTCGGTGATGCTCCCTTGATCGCGATCATTGAGCCGCGCTCCAACTCCATGAAGCTCGGCGCTCACCGCGACGGTTTGCCGGAAAGCGTGCAGCAGGCTGATCAGGTGGTCTGGTACGCACCGGCCAATCTCGGCTGGGACCTAGGCGCAACCGCGGCGCAGTGTTCAGTACCGGCAGTGGTCTGTGATTCTCTTGAGGGCATTATTGCTCGTGTGAAAAGCCAGGCTCAGCCCGGTACACACGTGGTAATCATGAGCAACGGCGGCTTCGGCGGCCTGCACGGCAAACTCGCCGAGGCGCTGCAATGAGCGGCCCGGAGCGCATTACCCTGGCGATGACCGGTGCGTCCGGCGCGCAGTACGGCTTGCGCCTGCTGGACTGTCTGGTGCGTGAAGATCGCGAAGTGCACTTCCTGATCTCCAAGGCCGCGCAGTTGGTGATGGCGACGGAGACCGACGTTTCGCTGCCGCCCAAGTCGGCGATGATGCAGGCCTTCCTCACCGAGTACACCGGCGCTGCAGCGGGGCAGATTCGGGTGTATGGCAAAGAGGACTGGATGTCTCCGGTGGCTTCAGGCTCCGGCTCGCCCGCCGCAATGGTGGTGGTGCCGTGTTCCACCGGCTCGTTGTCGGCCATTGCGACCGGCGCTTGCAACAACCTGATCGAGCGCGCCGCCGACGTGACCCTCAAGGAGCGTCGGCAGTTGATTCTGGTCCCGCGTGAGGCGCCGTTTTCCAGCATTCACCTGGAGAACATGCTCAAGCTGTCGAACATGGGGGCGGTGATTCTGCCTGCTTCGCCGGGCTTTTATCACCAGCCGCAGACCATTGATGATCTGGTGGACTTCGTTGTGGCGCGGATTCTCAACCTGCTCAACATTCCGCAAGACATGCTGCCACGCTGGGGTGAGCATCACATGGGCGGCGATGAATAAGCTGCTGCTGATCGCGCTGGCGTTGAGCCTGACGGGCTGCGCTACCGCCCGTACGCTCAATGCAGCACAGCCCGGCGCGCCAGTGGTGTATGCCGGCACGCGGCTGGATTTGTATGCGATGCAAGGTGGCTGCTGTGCAATGGACCGCTTTGGTGCGCATGCGCCAAGCTATCCAGGGCTGGACCTTCCGGCCAGCGCGTTGCTCGATACGTTGCTGCTGCCACTGTCTCTATTGACCGCCGCAGGAGTGGGCTTTCAGGCGAGTGGTGGGTTGTAGCCCTTGTTGGATTAGCCCTGTGGGAGATTCTATGTTGGCCTGCAAGCATTGATCCCGGTGGGAGCGAATTCATTCGCGAAGAGGTCCGTACAACCGATACAAAGCTATCGCCTCTGATACTGCATTCGCGAATGAATTCGCTCCCACATTGATGTCCGCCGGGAAACTTCCCGAGGCTTCACTTCCCCAACCGCCGCAGCTCATCCGACTCCACAATCCGCACTCCGGATTGCTCTTCAAGCGCCAGACGCCATAGCGCTCTGCCCAACGTGCACGCTTCAATCGCGCCGTATTTGCCGGGGATCAACTTGGCCAGCGGCGCTGCAAGTTGTTCCGCCAGACGCTGGTCGCTGCGGTTGCCCACCAGCAGGGAAGGGCGGGCGATGGTCAGTTGTGGCCAGTCCTGAGCGATGAGCGCCTGTTCCATCTCACCTTTGATTCGGGTGTAGAACACGCTGGATTTCGGATCAGCATTGATGGCACTGATAACCAGCAAATGCCGCGCGCCGAGCTCTCGCGCGCGCTTGGCGAACGCCACGACCAGATCCAGATCAACCGCTTTGAATGCTTCCTGTGACCCTGCCTGTTTGATCGTCGTACCCAGGCAGCAGAACGCGATATCGACCTGGCCACTCAAGCCAGGCAACAGCCCGCTCAGATCGCCGACCGGGTTTTCCAGGTGTGAATGCTCGGGCACTGGCCGACGCGTCGGTGCCAATACGCGGCTGATGGTGGGTTCATTGAGCAGGCGATCCAGCAAGTGTTCGCCAGTGAGACCGGTAGCTCCCGCAAGCAGGATGTGTTGAGGCGTCAAGTACATAGCATTCTCCCTTGATACCGACAGCTTAGTGGCTTGCAGCAGTCTTCGCTTCCTTGCGGATCATCGCGGTGTTCAGGGCCCGTTCCGCCTGGTTCTTGCGCAGCAATTGCCAGCGGGAAATCACGCCCTTGGGTGCCCAGATCTGCGGCTCAGACGCTTCGTAGTTATCTGCTATCTCACGCTCTGCGACGAAAGTTTTGGCGTCGCTGAAAGCTTGTTGCAGGTCATCGGTTTCGACCAGCGCCTTGGCAAATAGTGCATCGCCAAAATAAGTGAAGTCCGCTTCTTCCGAGCAGCCAAAGGAAACCCGGTCAGCACGGGAGGCGGTCATGATCAGCGTACGCTCGTCTTTCAGTGCCGGGATGAAGCCGCCGGAGTAGCAGGCTGAAATGACGATGACTTTGTCGCGATTCTTCAAGGGGGCCAGTGCTTCAGCCAGTTCGTCGGCGGGCAGGTCGGCCAGTTCCAGACGAGGCTGATCGAGTACCAGTTCATGCTCGGAAGTGCCGTGGCTGGTCAGGTAAATGAACACCAGATCTTCCGGGCCACTGCGTTGTGCCAGGGTTTTCACTGCGCGGCTGATGCTTTCCCGAGTGGCCAGAGGACGATCAATCATGTGGTCGCGATGGTTGACCAGCGTAATCTGCCCAAAAGCGCCGAAGCGTGAGGCCAGCAAATTGTTGACGTAGTCGGCTTCGCGCAGGAACACGCTTTGTTTGCCGTCGCCGCCCACCACCAGGCTGAACAGCTCTACTGATGGCGTTGAGGCCGGTACCGCAGCGAGAGATTTTTCCAGTAGCGGGCCCTGGGCCAGCAAGCCAGCCTCCAGCGTATCGGGCAGCAGTTTGCCCTTGGCGTCGCGGAGCAATTGTCCGTTGGCCCACGTGCCGCTTTGGACGCTGCCCTGAATCGGAGTCAGAACGCCTTGGCCCTGATAGACGTCATCGGCGAATTGCCCAACGTAAGTCGTGCCATCCACCAGCCTCAAGCGGCCCTGGCCGGTAAAGCGCCAGTTAGTGAATTCCCCTTGGTAGCGGCTGCCATCTGCACCGATCAACTCGCCTTTGCCGTTTAACGCGCCCGCTCTGAACTGGCCCACCCACACGTCGCCATCGCTATTTTCGTAGCGGCCGCGGCCATCCAGTTGGTTGTTACGAAAGCCGCCGACGTACTGATCGCCTTCGGCACTGGTAAAGCTGCCGTTGCCTTCCAGCTTGCCGTTGACGAATTTGCCGCTGAACTGGTTACCGCTGGCGTCGCTGCGCAGACCTTCGCCATTGGGCTTGCCGCGGGCAAACATGCCTTGGTACTGGCTGCCGTCTTCGAGTTCGATACGGCCTAACCCTTCGTACTGGTCAGCCTTGAAGGCCCCGCGATAAGTCAGGCCCTTCTCTTTGAGTGTGCCTTCACCTTCGCGGCGTCCCTGTTTGAAACCTCCGACGTAGACACCACCGTGAGTAATCAGTGTGCCTTCACCGTCGAACAGACCGTTGGCGAAGCCACCTTTATAGGTGTCGCCATTACTCGCGTGCCATTCGCCGTGGCCCTGCCACAGTCCGTCGTGAAATTCTCCCTTGTACCAACTACCGTTGGGGTAGTCGATGCGGCCCTGGCCCTGTAGCAGGCCATTGACCACGTCACCGCGATAGCGTCCACCGTCTGGCAGGCGCGCGTCAGGAGGGGACAGCGGTTCGCCCTCTCCGCAAGCAGCGAGAAGAAAAGTCAGAGCCAAAGGAACAAGCGCGCGCATGGTCAATCCTGAGCAAGATGATTTCAGGCGTGCAAGTGACGATCAGGTGGCGTTATGTGCACAGCCGCAGGGAGTATGCCGCAGCGAGTATTAGTGACGAAACAGTCTGTAACGACTGTTTCGTGTTTTGGCCGTTTTACACGAAGCACAACGACAAAGGTTCGGCAATGAATGCGGGCTTTTCCTGCCCTTCGATTTCCAGTGTGGCCGTGGCTTTGAGCAGCCATTGACCGGGCTTTTTCTCGGTGACTTCAGTCAGCGCGACTTTTAGACGAACGCGTGAATCGACTTTGACCGGCTGAATGAAGCGAACGCTGTCCAGCCCATAGTTGACCACCATTTTCAAACCGTCAGGCAGCACCAGCAGGTTTTCCATCAACTTGGGAATCAACGATAACGACAGGAAACCGTGGGCGATGGTCCCGCCAAATGGCGTCTGCGCAGCTTTGACCGGATCGACGTGAATGAACTGGTAATCGCCCGTGGCTTCAGCGAATAAATTAATGCGTTCCTGGTCGATGGTCAGCCATTCGGAATGTCCCAACTCCTTGCCAATGTAGTCCTTGAGCTCTGCAACAGGTACGAAAGGCATGTCCACTCTCCTTGTTCTGGCTGATGTTGTTGTCGCTTTTTGCGTGTTATTGCGTAGGATTTTGCCTGCGCTTGCGACACCAAGATCAGCAGAGAGAGTGGGATTGGTCAAGGAAGCCTAATGTCGCGAATGCCCATCCATAGCTCTACAAGGTGCTTATAATGGCCCGCGAATCTGCTGGAGCTTTCTATGTTGCTAAGGGGCCTGACCTGGCTGGTGCTGTTTCAATTACTTGGCACTGCGCTGAATCATTTGTTCTTGTCCATTTTGCCGGGGCCAATCATTGGTCTGGTGCTGTTGCTGGCATTCCTCATGGTGCGCGGCGAAGTCAGTGAGCCCATTAGTCAGGCTGCCAGCAGTCTGCTGCGTTACTTGCCGCTTTTGCTGGTACCGCCTGCAGTGGGCGTGATGGTCTATGCGGCGGCAATTGCCGAAGACTTCTGGGCGATTGTCGGCGCGTTGGTGCTGTCGCTGCTGATTGCCCTGACTTTTGCCGGATGGCTGATGCAGAAACTGATCGAACGTCAGGCGCGTGCCGGGAGGCATCATGACGCTTGATTGGTACGGCGCCGGGATGTCGGTGATTCATCATCCGCTATTTGGTATAGCGATTACTCTGGGCGCTTATCAACTGGCGCTGGCCGCTTATGAGAAGACTCGTCTGGTGTTCCTGCAACCGGTGTTGATCTCCATGCTGGTGCTGATTGGTGTGCTGACCGCCTGTGGCGTGAGCTATGTGGAGTACCGCAAGAGCACGGAAATCCTCAGCGTCCTGCTGGGCCCGGCGACCGTTGCGCTGGCCGTGCCCCTTTATTTGAATTTGCGTCGAATTCGTCAGTTGTTGTGGCCGACCTTAACTACGCTGGTAGTGGGCGGCGTGTTCGCCACCGGGCTGTGTTTGCTGCTGGGTGTGTGGTTCGGTGCCGATCACATGATTTTGATGACCATGGCGCCGAAATCAGTGACGTCACCGATCGCCATGCTGGTGGCTGAGCAGATCGGCGGAGTTGCAGCACTGGCCGCAGTGTTCGTTCTGATCACCGGCGTGCTTGGCGCTATATTCGGGCCCGGCTTGCTGACGCTGGCGCGGGTCGATAATCCTGCTGCGCGGGGTATGGCGCTGGGCCTGACGGCGCATGCTGTCGGGACTTCAATCGCGTTGCAGGAAGGCGAGGAGTGCGGCGCGTTCGCTGCGCTCGGGATGAGTCTGATGGGAGTCGCCACGGCGTTGTTCCTGCCGTTGGCGGTGTCTCTGGTCGTTTAAAGGTGCATGTATGACATTGCCGCTGTTTCCACTTAACGCTGTGCTGTTTCCGGGGTGCATTCTCGATCTGCAATTGTTCGAGGCGCGCTACCTGGACATGATCGGGCGCTGCATGAAGCAGGGAGAAGGTTTTGGCGTGGTGTGCATCACCCAGGGCAGTGAAGTCGGCGATGCTCCCAGCGAATACTCCCTGATTGGCTGTGAAGCACTGGTACGTGACTTTCAGACACAGGACAACGGTCTGCTGGGGATTCGTGTCGAAGGCGGACGGCGGTTTCGCGTGTTGAGCACCGAAACCCAGCGCGATCAGTTACTGATCGCTCAGGTGCAATGGCTGGATGAGCCTCAGGAGCGCCCGCTTCAGGAGGAAGACGCAGATCTGGTGGCGCTGCTGGCAGCCCTAGCTGAGCACCCGATGGTGGAGGCCCTGAATATGGGGCTCAAGGCCAATGGTCAGTGGTCGCTGGCCAATCAGTTGGCCTATCTGCTGCCGTTCACCGAAGAGGACAAGATCGAGCTGCTGGAAATCGACGACCCGGAAGATCGCCTGGACGCCATCCAGGATCTGCTCGACGAAATGCAGGGCGATCTTCAGGCTTGAAACAACATTGTATCTGTAACAGCCCCCACAGGTTGGCCGTGGATCTTGGGTCATGATGGACCTGTGGGACCGAATTCATTCGGGAAGTCGATGTTTCAGTCGATACAAAGGCTGCGGATGTACCGGCCCCTTCGCGAATAAATTCGCTCCCACAGGGGATTTGATCTGCCAGGCCAGCATAGGATGCTTTTTCAGGGCTAGTACTGATAACGCAGCACCGCATGCGGTAGTGAGTGCAACGCGAAGCCGGTGAACAGCACGGCCAGCGAAGGCAATATCAGCCACCAGATACGCACCGGCAAGGCTGGTAGCGACGACTGACGCTGCACCACGCTCAGGCTGATAGCGCACAGCGTGAATGCCAGCAGCATTCCGGCCAGTACGTCGGTTGGCCAATGCACGCCGAGGTAAACCCGTGACATGGCAATCGAGATCGCCGGTAATCCGCCGAGCATCAGCCATGTCAGGCGCAGCCGCACCGGCTGGCCGCGACCAGCCAGTACTGCCAGGGTCATGGAAAATGCAAATGCGGCAGAGCTGTGGCCACTCGGCATGCTGTAAGTGGTCAACGGCTCAAGCAGCACTTCCGGACGCTGGCGTGCGAACACCCATTTCATCCCGCCATTAGCGCAGGCTGTACCCAGCGTCGTTATGCAGGCAAACAGCGCATGCCGCCATTGTCGGGTGATCAGCAATATCACCAGCAACAAGGCTGCGGCGAAGAACTGGGTACGGAAATCACCAAGGCCCGTTACAACGATCACGAACTGATCGACCACTGTGCTGCGGTGTTCCTGGATCAGCGTCATGATGCCGTTATCAAGCTGCGTCAGGTGCGGCCAACCGAAGAATATGGCGGCGAGTAGAACTGCACTGGTCGCCGCGATGATTTCAGTGGCGTACTTTTTGGAACGCAGGCTGGTCTGGATGGCGACGCCGATCAGTATCGCCAGTCCACCGCCGACTACGGCCGCCTGAGGCCAGAAACCTTCCGGCAATGGCAAGCGAACAGCCGCGCCCGCAGCCCAGCCCGGTAGCAGATAGGCTATCGACCAGCCTACCGCAGCGATGACGCTTACGGCGGCGAAGCGCGGGAACGGCATGTCGAACATGCCTGCCACCATGGGCAGCATCGGCCGCAGTGGCCCAATGAAGCGCCCGACCAGCAGGCTGGCGATGCCGTAACGCTGGAAATAGGTTTCTGCGCCGCCGATCCACTCCGGATGGGTACGAAGGCCCGGAAGGCGTCGAATGCTCTGATGGTATTTACGACCAATGAAGTAGGAAACAGCATCACCCAAAAGGCCGCCGAGAAAACCCAGCAGCAGGACCTCACCCAGCGGCAGAATTCCGCTGCCGGCCAACGCTGCAACAGCAAACAGTACGACCGTTCCCGGCACGATAATCCCGACAATCGCTACGCATTCAACGAACGCGATCAAAAAGATAGCCACGCTCAGCCACGAGGGATTGACCGCCAGCCAGCCGGTGATGCTGTCGAGCCATTGGCCCATGGTTAATTTCCTTGATCGAGATAAAAGTAGTCGCGCCCTTCGACCTGACCGCGTCGCAGCGGGTTCCGTGTGCAGAAGCGAGCGTATTCAGGGTCCACGAAGCGGTACATCAGGTGTTCATCACGGCCCAGGGGGATGCCCAGCCGCGTGGTCTGGATGATACGGGGTGGCGTTTGGCCCACATCTTCCACGAGCAATAAATTTGCATCGAAACGTTTCGCGTCCCACATAGGCACTTTAAGGCCTAGCGCTTTGCACAGTAGCGTCTGGCCTGCGCAAAGACGCTCGGGCGCACGCAGCGCGCCGCTGGCATCGGGGTTGTTCAATTGCATTCTGACCAGGCTATTGGCATCCGATACGGCATCGACCCATGGATGGGCTGATTTGATCAGTACCGCATTGCCCGGCCCTTCGGCGCTGAAGTTAAGCGAATCCCCGCCGCGTGCGTAGTACATATATATGTGCCCGCCATCGAGAAACAGTGCTCTGCGTTTTTCGGTGTAGCCGAGTGATGCGTGGCTGCCTTTTTCGGCGAAATAGTAAGCTTCGGTTTCGATAATGCGCGCGGCAAGCCAAAGATCGCCCACCTTGTGCCTGATCACTTTGCCCAGCAGCGCCTGCGCCAGAACCTGGGCGTCGCGGTTGAAGAAACTGTCGGGCAAGGGGATTGGCATAGCGGGGTACACAAAAGGGGCGGGCGCTGATCATATCAATGCGCGGCTTAATTGCAGCTGAATGTGACAGTTCAAAATATGTGCCTGCATCTGTAGGAGCTGCCGAAGGCTGCGAAGCATTTACCCTGACACACCGCGATCGCAGCCTTCGGCAGCTCCTACAATTCACCTGGTTGTTGCGCGGCAGGGGTGTGTCAGTAGCACAGAGCGATCTCCTGAAGATAAAACCTGCGCCCTATTTCGCCCCGTTATCGACCATCCGCCTGTCACCGCTGTCGTTAGCGGCGCCCGACAGCTATAATCGGCCGCTTTCTTCTCTGCCAAGACCTCTGAGACCATGACTGAGTCCGTTCTTGACTACATGACCCGCCTGGGTCGCGCCGCCCGCGAAGCTTCGCGAGTGATCGGCCGTGCCAGCACCGCGCAGAAAAACCGCGCCCTGCTTGCCACCGCCGCCGCTCTGGACGAAGCCCGCGACGAGTTGTCCGCAGCCAATGATCTGGACCTGGCCGCAGGTCGCGCCAATGGTCTGGAGCCTGCCATGCTTGAACGTCTGGCCCTGACCCCCGCACGTATCGACAGCATGATCGTCGGGTTGCGTCAGGTGGCGAATCTGCCCGACCCGGTTGGCGCGATCCGCGACATGAGCTTTCGGCCGTCGGGTATTCAAGTCGGTAAGATGCGTGTCCCCCTGGGCGTGGTCGGGATCATCTACGAGTCACGTCCGAACGTGACCATCGATGCTGCCAGTCTGTGCCTGAAGTCGGGTAACGCCACTATTTTGCGTGGCGGCTCCGAAGCGATTAACTCCAACCGGGCGATTGCTGCCTGTGTACAGCGCGGTCTGGCTGAAGCCGGGCTGCCTGCTGCTGTGGTGCAAGTGGTTGAAACCACTGACCGCGCCGCCGTCGGTGCGCTGATCACCATGCCCGAGTACGTGGATGTGATCGTTCCTCGTGGCGGCAAGGGTTTGATCGAGCGTGTCAGCCGTGATGCGCGTGTCCCGGTCATCAAACACCTGGACGGTATCTGTCATGTCTATGTCAGCGCCCACGCTGACCTGCCCAAGGCTCAGCGAATTGCCTTCAACGCCAAGACTTACCGTTATGGCATTTGTGGTGCTATGGAAACGCTGCTGGTCGATCAGACCATCGCCGCCGAATTTCTGCCTCAGATGGCTGCCCAGTTCCGCGAAAAAGGCGTTGAGCTGCGTGGCTGCGAGCGCACCCGCGATCTGATCGAAGCGATCCCGGCCACCGAAGAAGACTGGAATACCGAGTATCTGGCTGCGATTCTGTCGATTCGTATCGTGACCGGGCTGGATCAGGCCATCGAACACATCAACCACTATGGCTCGCATCACAGCGATGCCATTGTTTCAGACCATCAGGGGCAGGTTCGCCGTTTTATGGCTGAAGTCGACTCCAGCTCCGTAATGGTCAATGCACCTACCAGCTTTGCCGATGGCTTTGAATACGGATTGGGTGCGGAGATCGGCATTTCTACTGATAAGCTGCACGCCCGTGGTCCGGTCGGTCTGGAAGGGCTGACGTGCGAAAAGTACATCGTGATCGGCGACGGCCAGTTGCGCGGACAGGAGCCAGCCTGACTTGAGCGCACCTGTGCAGCACGCGCCAATTCCCGCGGATGCTGTAGTCGAGGCCGTTGAGGTCTTGCCCAAACGTATCGGTATGCTGGGCGGCACGTTCGACCCGGTTCACATCGGTCACTTGCGCGGAGCCCTTGAGGTTGCCGCGTTGCTTGAACTCGATGAGTTGCGCCTGACGCCCAGCGCCAGGCCACCTCATCGCGAAATGCCGAGTGTCAGCGCAAACGACCGTCTCGCGATGGTCGTTTGCGCAGTGGCCGGCGTGACGCCCTTGACGGTGGATGACCGTGAACTGAATCGGGACAAACCGTCGTACACCATCGACACCCTGGTATCGATGCGCGCCGAACTGGCCGCAGAGGACCAGTTGTTCCTGTTGCTGGGCTGGGATGCTTTTTGCGGGCTACCCACCTGGCATCGTTGGGAGGAGTTGCTGGAGCACTGCCATATAGTGGTGCTCCAGCGCCCGGACGCCGACAGCGAGTCGCCGGATGCCATGCGCAACCTGCTAGCGGCCCGCGCGGTCAGCGATCCGAAGGCCCTTAAGGGGCCCGGCGGGCACATTACATTCGTCTGGCAGACGCCTTTATCGGTGTCTGCCACCCAGATCCGCCAACTGCTGGCCAGCGGTAAGTCGGTACGTTTTCTGGTGCCAGACGCCGTACTGGCCTACATCGAGGAGCACGGGCTGTACCGTGCTCCCAATTGAACTGAATGAGTTTTATATGACCAAGCAAAAACACAACATTTCCGGCGAAGAGCTGGTTGAACTGACCAAGGCCGCTCTGGAAGACGTCAAAGCCCAGGACATCCTGGTCATCGACGTGAAAGACAAGCACAGTCTGACTGACTACATGGTTATCGCCACCGGTACCTCGAACCGTCAGATCAACGCGATGCTCGACAAGGTTCGCGAAAACGTCAAAGCCCGCGGCGCACAGCCTTTGGGCGAAGAAGGCAAGGGCGAAAGCGATTGGGTACTGCTCGATCTGGGCGACGTTATCGTGCACATGATGACTGCCGCGGCTCGTCAGTTCTATGACCTGGAACGCCTCTGGCAGGGTGCCGAGCAGAGCCGTGCTGCGAGCGCTGCGCACCACACGCCAGGCAACGAAGTCGAATAAGGCTTTATTGTGCGTCTGCGTTTGATTGCCGTTGGTTCGCGTATGCCCAAGTGGGTGGAAGAAGGCTGGCATGAATATGCCAAGCGTCTGCCATCCGAACTGGCGCTCGACCTCGTGGAAATTCCGCTCAATACCCGTGGCAAGAATGCCGATGTGGCCCGCCTGATCCGTCAGGAAGGCGAGGCCATGCTGGCAAAAGTGCAACCGGGCGAGCGGATCGTGACCCTGGAAGTGCACGGCAAGCCATGGAGCACCGAACAACTCTCGGTTGAGCTGGACCGCTGGCGCCTTGATTCACGAACTGTGAATCTTATGGTGGGCGGCCCGGAAGGGCTGGCCCCGGAAGTCTGTGCGCGCAGCGAGCAACGCTGGTCATTGTCACCTTTGACGTTGCCGCACCCTCTGGTGCGCATCCTCATTGGCGAACAGATCTATCGCGCCTGGACAGTTCTGTCCGGGCACCCCTATCACAAATAGCATCGCGCCCTCATGTCTCAGCCGATTCGCCTAAAAGACCACGAGAAAGACGCACGCCTTGTGCGTGGTCGCGTCGTGGTCGGGGCTGTGGCCGTGGTGGCGCTGGTGTGTGTGTTGATTGCCCGGCTGTATTTCTTGCAGGTCATTCAGTACGACTATCACTCGACCCTGTCGGAAAACAATCGCGTCCATGTACAGCCGATTCCGCCGAGCCGTGGGTTGATCTTCGACCGCAATGGTGTGGTGATCGCTGACAACCGGCCCAGTTTCAGTTTGAGCATGACCCGCGAGCGTTCTGGCGACTGGGCGCAGGTGCTGGACACCATCGTCGAGGTGCTGGAACTGACACCGGACGACCGGCTGATCTTTGAAAAGCGCATGAAGCAGGGGCGGCGGCCATTTGAGCCGGTGCCTATCCTTTTCGAGCTGACTGAAGAGCAGATCGCCCGCGTGGCGGTTAACCAGTTCAGGTTGCCTGGCGTGGAAGTCGTTGCGCAGCTCGTTCGGCATTACCCTCAGGGTCCGCACTTTGCACACTCTGTGGGTTACATGGGGCGGATCAACGAGAAAGAGCTGAAAAACCTCGATCCGGTCAACTACAGCGGTACTCACCACATTGGCAAAACCGGGATCGAGCGTTTCTACGAAGATCAGTTACACGGTCAGGTGGGTTACGAGGAAGTCGAAACCAACGCCCGTGGTCGTGTCTTGCGAGTGCTTAAGCGCACTGATCCGGTGCCCGGCAAGGACATCGTCCTCAGCCTGGATATCAAGCTTCAAGAAGCCGCCGAAGCAGCACTGGCAGGGCGTCGTGGCGCAGTTGTGGCCATGGACCCGAGAAACGGCGAGGTGCTGGCGATGGTCAGCGCGCCGAGCTTCGACCCGAACCCGTTTGTAACCGGCATCAGTTTCAAGGCTTATGCCGAGTTGCGTGATTCCATCGATCGGCCGCTGTTCAACCGGATTCTGCGCGGTTTGTATCCGCCCGGTTCGACCATCAAGCCCGCTGTGGCGATTGCCGGACTGGATTCGGGTGTTGTGACAGCGTCAAGTCGGGTGTTCGACCCGGGCTATTACCAATTGCCCAATTACGATCACAAATACCGTAACTGGAACCGCACCGGCGATGGCTATGTGGATCTGGATACCGCAATCATGCGTTCCAACGATACCTATTTCTACGATCTGGCCCATAAGCTGGGCATTGACCGGCTCTCCGCATACATGAACAAGTTCGGTATCGGACAAAAAGTATCTCTGGATATGTTTGAAGAGTCTCCCGGCCTGATGCCATCCCGTGACTGGAAGCGTGCGACCCGTCGTCAGGCCTGGTTCCCGGGGGAAACACTGATTCTCGGGATCGGTCAGGGCTACATGCAGGCCACGCCGTTGCAGCTGGCCCAGGCCACCGCGCTGGTTGCCAACAGAGGCGTGTGGAACCGGCCACATCTGGCCAAGAGCATCGAGGGTGAGAAGCCTGTTGATGAAAATCCGATGCCCAATATCGTGTTGCGTAACCCCTCTGACTGGGACAAGGTCAACCACGGCATGCAGCAGGTTATGCACGGCGCCCGGGGTACAGCGCGCAAAGCCGCCATTGGTGCTCAATACCTGATCGCTGGCAAAAGCGGCACCGCGCAGGTGGTGGCAATCAAGCAGGGCGAGAAGTACGACCGCTCCAAGGTTCAGGAACGTCACCTCGACCACGCGCTGTTCGTAGGCTTTGCTCCGGCCAATGATCCAAAGATTGTGGTTTCGGTCATGGTCGAAAATGGCGAGTCCGGCTCAGGTGTCGCGGCGCCTGTGGTTCGTCAGGTCATGGATGCCTGGCTGCTCAAACCTGACGGAACACTCAAACCTGAATATGGCGGCGCTCAAGCCGTGGAGGCCGCGGCCAGTGCCAGTGAAGAGTAATTTCGACCGCATTTTGTCCAGCGAAGACGTGATGCGTCGCCGCGCGACCTTCTTGCAGCGCATTCATATCGATGGTCCTTTGCTGGTGCTTTTGTTGACCCTGGCGGCGGGCAGCCTGTTCGTCCTGTATTCGGCCAGCGGTAAGAACTGGGACTTGCTGATCAAGCAGGCGAGTTCGTTCGGTATTGGTCTGGTGGCAATGGTGATCATTGCCCAGTTGGAGCCGCGCTTCATGGCTCGCTGGGTCCCGGTGCTATACGTGATCGGCGTGTTATTGCTGGTGGTGGTGGATGTGATGGGCCACAACGCCATGGGTGCCACGCGCTGGATCAATATCCCAGGAGTCATCCGCTTTCAGCCGTCCGAGTTCCTCAAGATCATCATGCCGGCGACCATCGCCTGGTATCTGTCCAAGCGAACCCTGCCGCCGCAGCTCAAGCATGTTGGGGTGAGTCTGGCGCTGATCGGCGTTCCGTTTGCCTTGATCGTTCGCCAGCCAGACCTTGGCACCTCGCTGCTGATTCTGGCCTCGGGTGCGTTCGTGATGTTCATGGCCGGTCTGCGCTGGCGCTGGATTATCAGCGTGATCGCCGCTGCGGTGCCGGTATCTGTCGCCATGTGGTTTTTCATCATGCACGACTACCAGAAGCAGCGAGTGCTGACCTTTCTTGACCCTGAAAGTGATCCGCTGGGTACTGGCTGGAACATCATTCAGTCAAAAGCGGCCATCGGATCCGGCGGCGTATTCGGCAAAGGCTGGCTACTCGGTACTCAGTCACACCTGGACTTCCTGCCGGAAAGCCACACCGACTTCATCATCGCTGTACTGGGCGAGGAGTTCGGGCTGGTGGGGATTTGTGCGCTGTTGCTGATCTACATGCTGCTCATCGGGCGCGGGCTGGTGATTACCGCTCAGGCCCAGACATTGTTCGGCAAATTGCTGGCGGGTGCGCTGACAATGACATTTTTTGTTTACGTTTTCGTCAACATCGGTATGGTCAGTGGCCTGTTGCCGGTAGTGGGCGTGCCGTTACCCTTCATTAGCTATGGAGGAACTTCGCTCGTGACGCTGCTGTCAGCCTTTGGAGTTTTGATGTCGATCCATACACACCGTAAATGGATCGCTCAGGTTTGATTAAGGTGAAGAATTCAATGCAAGTAGTGCGTAGCTGGGCTCGATATGCTCCGGTGGTCGGCCTGGTTGGCATCCTTGGATCTGTTCAGGAAGCATTCGCCGGCGATTACGAAGGTTCGCCGCAAGTCGCCGAATTTGTCGGCCAGATGACTCGGGACTATGGTTTCGCTGGCGAACAACTGATCGAAGTATTTCGCGAAGTAGAACGCAAACAGGCGATTCTTGACGCGATTTCCCGCCCGGCCGAGCGGGTCAAGCAATGGAAAGACTACCGCCCGATGTTTATCACTGACGCGCGAATTGCGCGAGGTGTGGACTTCTGGCGTCAGCACGAAGCTGCGCTCACACGCGCGGAACAGGAGTATGGCGTTCCGGCTCAGGTCATCGTATCGATCATCGGTGTCGAAACCTTTTTCGGGCGTAATACCGGCAACTATCGAGTGATCGATGCACTGTCTACGCTGGGCTTCGACTACCCGCCGCGTGCTGACTTCTTCCGCAAGGAACTGCGCGAGTTCTTGTTGCTGGCACGGGAAGAGCAGGTTGATCCGCTGACGCTCAAGGGCTCTTATGCTGGTGCGATGGGGCTGCCGCAGTTCATGCCGAGCAGCTTCCGCGCCTATGCCGTGGATTTCGACGGCGACGGACACATTAATATCTGGACCGATCCGGATGATGCCATTGGCAGTGTGGCCAGTTACTTCAAGCAGCATGGCTGGGTAGCTGGCGAGCCGGTTGTCAGCCTGGCGAGCGTACGCGGTGAGCGTGTCGATGAAGGCCTCACACCGGGCATTGATCCGGTAAAGACCGTCGGGGAGTTGCGAGCCTTGGGGTGGTCGAGTCATGATGCGCTGCGCGACGACTTGCCAGTGACCGCATTCAAGCTGGAAGGCGAAAACGGACCTGAATACTGGATGGGTTTGAAGAATTTTTATGCAATCACTCGCTATAACCGCAGTGTGATGTACGCCATGAGTGTTCATCAGCTGTCTGAATTGTTGGTTCAAGCTCGGGGCGTCAAGTAATGCGGGCATTGCCGATGGTTACATCGTTGAAGTTGATGGCGTTGGCTTCGCTGTCATTGCTGGTGGTCAGCTGTTCGTCCCCAAGCCGTCCTGTGCAGAAGGGCACCGCCGGTATTTCTTCGCCACCGGGCCTGGACATCAACCGTGCGCATAAAGATGGCGCGCCCTGGTGGGACGTGGATATCTCGCGTATTCCGGATGCTACGCCGAGCCTGCACACCGGGCCGTACAAGGCGAACCCATACACCGTGCTGGGCAAAACCTATTTCCCGATCCAGGATTCGCGGAACTATGTCGCGTCGGGCACTGCGTCCTGGTATGGCACCAAGTTCCACGGGCAGAACACCGCCAACGGCGAGGTTTATGACCTGTATGGCATGAGCGCGGCGCACAAGACGCTGCCGCTGCCCAGCTATGTCAAAGTGACGAATCTGGACAACAACCGCACGGTGATCCTGCGGGTCAATGACCGCGGGCCGTTCTATTCGGATCGCATCATCGATTTGTCCTACGCTGCCGCCAAGAAGCTCGGCTATGCCGAGACCGGTACGGCGCGGGTGAAGGTCGAGGGTATCGATCCACAGGTATGGCTGGCTCAGAATGGGCGACCTGCGCCGCTGTTGCCTAGCCAGCCGCAAGCCATTCCGCAAGCTGCAGCCCCGGCATTGATTGCATCCGCCGGGACCATCGAGCAGTACACGCCACCGCCGCAACAGCACGCTGCGCCTGCGGTGCCGTTTGACGCAAAAAAAAACGCTTCCGCACCAGCCTCTGGGCTGTATCTCCAGGTGGGCGCGTTCGCCAACCCGGACGCTGCGGAGCTCCTGAGGTCGAAATTGAGCGGAATGGTTCGGGCTCCGGTGTTCGTGAGTTCGATAGCCCGCAATCAACAGACACTCTATCGAGTTCGAATGGGACCGATCGGCACTCAGGGTGAAGCCCAGCAAATGCAAAACAGCGTAAGGTCAGCCAATCTGGGCCAGCCTAGCGTCGTGACACTGGATTAAGAGCTGTTTACGTCCCGCAGAGATATACGGGACGCATCGGTTTTACAATTGCCTGCCGAACGATTGCCACCAGAGCAAGCCGCGCAGGCAATTGTCCATGAGTCTGTCTGTCAAGCAGGCGGTTCATGGGCCAGGATTAGAGCCTGGCACCGCCGGTCGTTGTGAGCGGTACCGCTTCCATCGGCCCGTTAAGCTTTGCCCGTGAGGGCATGTTTGCCCATTAGCAATTTCGAGAGACGGATGAACATCACCACCTTTGCAAAACGCTTGTGCCTGCTTGTACCGCTGATCATCACTCCGGCTGCCTGGGCCGCTGAACAGATGACGCCTTCCGCTCCGCAACTGGCTGCCAAAGCCTATGTGCTGATGGACGCGAGCAGCGGTAACGTTCTGGTCGAGAACAACGGCGACCAGCGTTTGGCGCCTGCCAGCCTGACCAAACTGATGACTGCCTATATCGCGACGCTGGAAATTCGTCGTGGGCAGATCGGCGAGAATGATCCGGTGACCGTCAGCGAGAACGCCTGGCGTACCGGCGGTTCGCGGATGTTCATCAAAGTGGGCAGCCAGGTCACCGTCAGCGATTTGCTGCACGGGATCATCATTCAGTCCGGCAACGACGCCAGCGTAGCGCTCTCCGAGCACATCGCCGGTAGCGAAGACGCATTCGCCGACATGATGAACAAGACTGCTGCCGATCTGGGCATGACCAACAGTCACTTCATGAACCCGACAGGCCTGCCGAACCCGGAGCACTATTCGTCGGCCCACGACATGGCGATTCTGGCTCGCGCGATCATTCATGAAGATCCGGCTCACTATGCGATCTACTCGCAGAAAGAGTTCTTCTGGAACAACATCAAGCAACCTAACCGCAACCTGCTGCTCTGGCGCGACAAGACCGTTGATGGTCTGAAAACCGGCCACACCGATGAAGCGGGCTATTGCATGGTGTCTTCTGCCGTTCGTGATGGCATGCGTTTGATCGCTGTGGTGTTTGGCACCAGCAGCGAGCAGGCCCGTGCGGCTGAAACCCAGAAGTTGCTGACTTACGGCTTCCGTTTCTTCGAAACCCAGAACTTCTACCAGAAGGGCACTGAGCTGGCTCAGGCAACCGTCTGGAAAGGCACCGAGCGTCAAATCAAGGCTGGCCTGGCTGAAGACCTGAGCATGACCATGCCAAAAGGCGAGATGAAGAAGCTGACCGCCAGCATGACCATGAACCCGCAGCTGGTTGCGCCAATCGCCAAGGGCGACGTGATCGGCAAGGTTGAAGTGAAAATGGAAGACAAAGTCGTCCATACCGCTAACCTGATCGCCCTCGACGCTGTCGAGGAAGGTGGCATCTTCCGCCGCGTGTGGGATAGCATTCGCCTGTTCTTCTTCGGCTTGTTCAACTGATTCCAGTACAACGCTGACCACGACGCGCCCACTCATACCCTGATTGGGCGCGTTTCCGTCTTCACGGCTTGTGAGACCTTTACTGCCATGACAGATTCCGACGTCAAGTCGCACAAAATCGAATTCCCCTGCGATGACTATCCGATCAAAGTGATCGGTGACACAGGTGTGGGTTTCAAAGACAGCGTGATCGAGATTCTGGCCAAATACGCCAAGATCGAGATATCCACGCTCGCCGAACGCCAAAGCAGCAACGGCAAGTACACGACTATCCAGTTGCACATCGTTGCAACCGGCGAAGACCAACTGCGTGACATCAATAGCGCACTGCGCGCTACGGGTCGCGTGCACATGGTGCTTTGATGGGCGCAATGCTGGGCGTTCGAGAGCTCGGCCAGATCGATTACGAACTGGCCTGGCATGCGATGCAGCGCTTTACCGACCAGCGCGGTAAAGACACTCAGGACGAGATCTGGCTGGTGCAGCACGCACCGGTTTTCACTCAGGGGCAGTCCGGCAAACCCGAACATTTGCTATTACCGGGTAATATTCCGGTGGTACAGGTCGATCGTGGCGGCCAAGTGACCTATCATGGCCCCGGCCAATTGGTGGTCTACCTGATGCTCGATGTCAGGCGCCTTGGTTTCGGTGTACGTGATCTGGTAACCCGGATCGAGAACAGCCTGATCGATTTGCTGGCCAGTTACGGTGTAACGGCCGCAGCCAAGGCTGACGCACCGGGTGTTTATGTCGATGGAGCGAAGATCGCGTCCCTGGGGCTGCGAATTCGCCACGGTTGCTCATTCCATGGTCTGGCGCTGAACGTCGACATGGACCTTGAGCCCTTTCGACGGATTAATCCCTGTGGATACGCAGGGCTGGCAATGACCCAGCTGTGCGATCATGCGGGCCCGATTGAATTTGCCGAGGTAAGTGCCCGGCTGCGTACGCAGCTCGTCAAACACCTCGACTATGCTGAGCAGACGACCCTAACGGGCGGAATCGACTGATTATGACTACTGCGACTGAAACTGCCGTGCAAACCTTGATCCCAACCGTCGACGTTTCCGAGCGTGCACCTCGCCCTAAAGTTGAGGCTGGCGTTAAGCTGCGTGGCGCGGAAAAAGTTGCGCGTATCCCGGTGAAGATCATTCCAACTGTCGATCTGCCGAAAAAGCCTGACTGGATCCGCGTTCGTATTCCGGTTTCCCCTGAGGTTGATCGCGTCAAGCAACTGCTGCGCAAGCACAAACTGCACAGCGTTTGCGAAGAGGCTTCCTGCCCGAACCTGGGCGAGTGCTTCTCCGGCGGCACTGCGACCTTCATGATCATGGGTGATATCTGCACCCGTCGCTGCCCGTTCTGCGATGTGGGCCATGGTCGTCCGAAGGCGCTCGACGTCAACGAGCCGACCAACCTGGCCGTTGCCATCGCTGATTTGCGTCTCAAGTACGTCGTTATCACTTCGGTAGACCGCGATGACCTGCGTGACGGCGGTGCCCAGCACTTCGCCGACTGCATCCGCGAGATCCGCAAGCTGTCGCCAAACGTGCAGCTCGAAACGCTTGTTCCGGACTATCGTGGCCGCATGGACGTCGCGCTGGAGATCACTGCAGCCGAGCCGCCAGATGTGTTCAACCACAACCTGGAAACCGTGCCGCGTCTCTACAAGGCTGCGCGTCCGGGTTCGGATTACCAGTGGTCGCTGACCCTGCTGCAACGCTTCAAGCAAATGGTCCCGCACGTGCCGACCAAATCCGGCTTGATGCTGGGCCTGGGCGAAACCGACGAAGAAGTCATCGAAGTCATGCAGCGCATGCGCGAGCACGACATTGACATGCTGACCCTGGGTCAATACCTGCAACCTTCCCGCAGCCACTTGCCGGTGCAGCGCTTCGTGCATCCGGACACCTTCGCCTGGTTCGCCGAGGAAGGTTACAAGATGGGCTTCAAAAACGTGGCGTCCGGCCCGCTGGTGCGTTCTTCGTACCACGCCGACGAGCAGGCCAAGATTGCCGTCAAGGCGATGGTCTGACGCGTTAAGCGTTGATCGTTTGAGATACAAAACAAACGGGCCGGATATCACTATCCGGCCCGTTTTTGTTTGCGAATGTTCAGACTCTTAAAGATTCTATGTTGGCTTGCAAACCCAATTCCCGTGGGAGCGAATTCATTCGCGAAAGCGGTACTCCAGCCAATGAAAATGTGCTGAATGTACTGCCCTCTTCGCGAATGAATTCGCTCCCACAAGTGTCCGCGCAAATTTACCTGATTCTATGGTTTGCGCAGGTTTTGCAACAATTCCTGCGTCGGATACCCATCTGCTGGCCATCCCAACGCCTGCTGAGCGCTGCGGCTAAAGCCGGTCCTACGGAAGAACGCAATTTCATGCGGGAGACTCTTGTTGGCCTGAAAACAAAATTCCCGTGGGAGCGAATTCATTCGCGAAAGCGGTATTCCAGCCAATGAAGATGTGTCGAATGTACTGCCCTCTTCGCGAATGAATTCGCTCCCACAAGTGGCCGCGCAAATTTACCTGATTCTATGGTTTGCGCAGGTTTTGCAACAACTCCTGCGTCGGATACCCATCTGCTGGCCAGCCCAACGCCTGTTAAGCGCTGCGGCTAAAGTCGGTCCTACGGAAGAACGCAATTTCATGCGGGAGACTCTTGTTGGCCTGAAAACACGATTCCCGTGGGAGCGAATTCATTCGCGAAAGCGGTATTCCAGCCAATGACGATGTGTCGAATGTACTGCCCTCTTCGCGAAATGAATTCGCTCCCACAAGTGTCCGCGCAAATTTACCTGGCTCTATGGTTTGCGCAGGTTTTGCAACAATTCCTGCGTCGGATACCCATCTGCTGGCCATCCCAACGCCTGCTAAGCGCTGCGGCTAAAGTCGGTCCTACGGAAGAACGCAATTTCATGCGGGAGACTCTATGTTGACCTGAAAACAAAATTCCCGTGGGAGCGAATTCATTCGCGAAAGCGGTACTCCAGCCAATGAAAATGTGCTGAATGTACTGCTCTCTTCGCGAATGAGTTCGCTCCTACAAGTGTCCGCGCAAATTTACCTGGCTCTATGGTTTGCGCAGGTTTTGCAACAATTCCTGCGTCGGATACCCATCTGCTGGCCAGCCCAACGCTTGCTGAGCGCTGCGAATGGCTTTGCGCGTATTGGCGCCGATAATGCCGTCCGGGTTGCCTGCGTCGTAGCCGCTGGCCGAGAGCAGGCTTTGCAGCTCCATGCGCTCAGAACGGCTCAGAGGGACGTCTCCACGCGGCCAGCTTCCTTCGACGAGGCCGCCACCCTGGAATCGTCCTGACAACAGCCCGATCGCCAATGCGTAAGACGAAGAGTTGTTGTAACGCAGGATTGCGCGGAAATTATCCATCACCAGAAACGCAGGGCCTTTGTAGCCAGCGGGTAACAACAGTGCGGCTTGTTGCTGTAAGGCGGTCGCAGGCAGGGCACTGCCGCTAGGCAGCGTCAGGCCCAGTTGCTGCCACTCGGCCAGGCTCTTACGGGTCGAGGCGTCAGCCAGTGCGTAGTCGAAACCACTGGCGAGTTTGACCTCATAGCCCCAAGGCTGACCGGTCTGCCAGCCAGAGCTTTGCAGGTAGTGCGCAGTCGACGCGAGGGCATCCGGAGCGCTGTTCCAGATATCCCGGCGACCGTCACCGTCGAAATCCACTGCATGGGTGTTGTACGTCGTCGGGATGAACTGCGTCTGGCCCATGGCACCGCCCCAGGAACCGATCATCTGCTCAGGGGCTATGTCGCCCTGTTGCAGAATTTGCAGTGCGGCCAGCAACTGATCCTGGGCGAAACTGCGACGGCGGCCTTCATAAGCAAGCGTCGCCAGTGAGCGAATCACCGATTGCGAACCCTGGAACTGCCCGAAATTACTCTCCATGCCCCATACCGCAACCAACGCATTGCGGTCTACGCCGTATCGCTGCTCGATGGTTTGCAGGACGCCAGCATATTGGTTGAGCAAAGCTTGCCCTTTGCGAACGCGCGCGTCAGAGATCGCACCGTCCAGGTATTCCCACACCGGGCGAGTGAATTCCGGCTGGCTGCGATCAGCTTTGACCACCTTCATATCCGGCGTCACGCCTGTGAAGGCACGGTCGAAAATGTCTGCTCTGATACCTGCCTTGAGTGCCTGCGCGCGGAAACCAGCCTGCCAGTCGGCAAAGCTCATGGTGGGCAGAATCTCGAGATTGGCATCCACGGCAATGGCCGGAGCCGGTGAGGCCAGCGGCGTGGTGATAACGCGTGGAAGAGGCGTGGCATCGGCTGCTGTCGGTTTTTCCGCACAGGCAACTAACAGGATAAGGCTGGAGGCAGCGATCATTTGGCGCATTTGCCAACGTCGGAAAAAACAAGAGGGCATGCTTGGGTCCAAGGTATTACCGTTAGATGCAGACCTTATCACGCCTGCAGGCCCGAAAGGACCTCGGGGAACAGTCGCGATGTTTCAGGCAGCCAGAAAGTAAGAAGCCTCCCAGCTTTTAGACTGGAAGGCTTCGCGGCGGTAGCTGCCTTTGCCTTTGCCGGGTTGTTCCTGACGGCTGCGGAACAATGGCTGGGCAATGATGGATTTGGCCTTGTTGGGCCGTTTGGACTTTTTCATGGTGATGTTCTCTCGGATGTTAAGTAAGCGGCGCGAATGATCGACCCAAGACAGGGTAGTGTCTAATTGATCTGCGCTATCGCTGGCAAATCTCTGTGGAGGGTTATCTATTTGCCAGCAAATCCAGTCCCACAGGAAACTCGTTTCACCTGTGCAGACCGTGTTTACTCCGCTGGCAACGCCAGACGCTGACCTGCCATCAGCAGCGACAACCGGCTCAAACTACTCCAAGGCGAGCCAACTGCCTGGCCTTTGATCTGCGCATCAATGCGTTGCGCATCCATCAGCAGTTCGGCCCAGCGTTTGGCGGAATAGCGTTGCAGTGCTTTGCTCATCAGCGGCTTGCGCTTGTCCCAGATGGGCGGTCGGGCTGAACTGAACGCTTTGTCCAGTGGCATGCCCTGACTGAATTGCAGTGCAAGGTTTGCCAGTACTCGCAGCTCTCGAGAGAGAGCCCAGAGAATCACTGGCGGCTCAACACCTTCGCCTCGAAGGCCCTCAAGCATGCGCAAGGCGTGAGAAGCCTCGCCGTTGAGGATGGCATCGGTCAGCCCGAAAACGTCGAAACGCGCGCTGTCAGCTACGGCTGCCTGTACGGTCTCGACAGTAATCTGGCCTTCTTCGGCCATCAGTTTGAGCTTTTCGATTTCCTGAGCGGCGGCCAGCAAATTGCCTTCCACTCGCGCCGCGATCAACTCGACGGCATCTTGGGTGGCTGCCAACCCGGATTGAGACAGGCGTTGGCGAATCCATTGGGGTAATTGCCCGGCATCTACCGGCCAGATTTGCACGAACTGGGTCTGCGCCCCTTCGACCAGCGCTTTACCCCATTTGGTTTTCTGCGCGCTGCCATCAAGCTTTGGCAAGCTGATCAACAGCAGCGTGTCTTCGGCGGGGCGGGCGCAGTACTCCATCAAGGCAGCAGCCCCTTTGTCTCCAGGTTTTCCGGAGGGAAGGCGCAACTCAAGCAGTCGGCGCTCGGCGAACAGCGACATGCTTGCGCCGGCCTGCAGCAGCGTGCCCCAGTCGAAACTGGAGTCGGCGCTGAAGACCTGGCGTTCGTCAAAACCTTGCTGTCGGGCCGCAGCTCGAATCGCGTCGGCGGCTTCCTGGCACAGCAGTGGATCGTCGCCGCTGACTATGTAAACGGGCGAGAGAGCACCTTGCAGGTGTTTGCCAAGTTGGGCGGGGGCGAGTTTCATCTGAAATTCCTCGGTGTCCCTGACAAAGCGCCATCAAGCAGTAAACACGGTCCCTGTAGGAGCCAACTTGTTGGCGAGGCGGTAGTTTTGATTACGCAGGCCTGGCGTCTCGCGAACAAGTTGGCTCCTACAGGGGGAATGCATTTCAAACAGGTAGGCATCGAGGGCCAGCGTTAACCGGCCCTCTACATCTTAACGAGACGGGATTTCGATCGGCGACTGTTGTGGCGTTTCGTCGCGAATGCGTTGAGCGGCTTCCAGTGCATCGGCTTCTGCTTTGGCAACGGCGTCAGCCTTAGCTTGCAGCTCATCCAGTTGCGCTGGCGTCAGTTGTTGCAGTTGGGCCATCAGATTCTGGATGACGTCGCTGCGCATCTCATTGCGAACTTGCGTAGCCTGCATATCGGAACCGATCAGGTTATTACCGTCATGCACATAGATCTTTTCGACCTGTACTTTACGGGTCAGCAACTCGCGATTCTGATCGCCTCTGATTTGGTAGTTAAGCGTTGTGTTCAGCGTGTACTCAGCCGAACGACCCGCGCCCGCGGAGCTCGCGGCACGTTGGGTTTCCTGTTCGTTGAGAATCACCAGCTTGTAGGGCGCGCCCTGGTAGATTTTGACACCGCTGCCTTCCAGAACCTGACGCAGTTGCACGACTGTTTTGCCGTAGGCGTCACGTGCGCTGACATCCAGTTCCTTGATGGACAGCTGGTTTTCGCCAGTGCCACGCAGCTGGAAACCGCAGGCGCTCAACAGTACGGCGAGGCCCATAACCAGCAGATTGCGTTTGATCATCTTGATGCTCCCCTTGAATCCGTTTGGGCCGACTGTGCGAACCCAGGAAATATGTTCAGCGCCCGATCATTGTCGGGCGCTCGATCCCATCAGCTTGCGACGATATTGACCAGTTTGCCGGGCACTACGATGACTTTGCGGATGGTCAGGCCATCGACGAAGCGCAGTACGTTCTCGTTGGCACGGGCAGCCGCTTCGACTTCTTCGCGGGTAGCGCTGGCTGGCATTTCGATCTGACCGCGCAACTTGCCGTTAACCTGAATGACCAGTTGCAGGCTGTCTTGAACCAATGCAGTTTGATCCAGAACCGGCCAGCCAGCGTCGATAACAGGCGTGCTGTGGCCCAATTTGTTCCATAGCTCGTGGCTGATGTGCGGTGTGATCGGTGCCAACAGCAGGGCAACTGTTTCCAGACCTTCCTGAATCAGGGCGCGATCCTGAGCGGAGGCCTGCGGGGCTTTTTCCAGCACGTTCATCAGCGTCATCACCTGGGCAATGGCGGTGTTGAATTTTTGGTGCTGACCAATATCCTGGCTAGCCTGCTTGATCGCTTGGTGGATCGCACGGCGAATGACTTTCTGGCCGTCATCAAGAGAGGCGATGTCCAGCGCTGCTGGCAGACCCTGAGTAACGTGGCTCTGCGCCAGGCGCCAGACGCGACGCAGGAAGCGATGCGAGCCTTCAACGCCGGAGTCGGACCATTCCAGGCTCATGTCAGGTGGCGAGGCGAACATCATGAACAGGCGGCAGGTATCGGCGCCGTACTGATCGATCATCGACTGAGGGTCGACGCCATTGTTTTTCGACTTGGCCATTTTCTCGGTGCCACCGATCTCGACGGGCAGGCCGTCGCTGATCAGTTTGGCGCCGACGATCTTGGCTTTACTGTCGCGCTCAAGCTCTACATCTGCCGGATTGAACCAGGTCTTGCTGCCGTTGGCTTCAAGGCGATAGTAGGTTTCGGCGATGACCATGCCCTGAGTCAGCAGGTTCTTGAACGGTTCGTTCGAGGTCACCAGGCCTTCGTCGCGCATCAGCTTGTGGAAAAAGCGCGCATACAGAAGGTGAAGGATGGCGTGCTCGATACCGCCAATGTACTGGTCAACCGGCAGCCAGTGGTTAGCCGCAGCAGGATCGACCAGACCGCCTTCGTAGTGAGGCGAGGCGTAACGAGCGTAATACCACGAGGACTCCACGAAGGTGTCCATGGTGTCGGTTTCACGCTTGGCCGGTGCGCCGCATTTCGGGCAACTGCACTCGTAGAACTCAGGCATGCGCGCCAATGGCGAACCAGCGCCATCGGGTACGACGTTTTCAGGCAATACAACGGGCAGTTGATCTTCTGGAACAGGCACGTCGCCGCAGGTGTCGCAATGCACGATCGGGATCGGGCAGCCCCAGTAGCGCTGGCGGCTGATGCCCCAGTCGCGCAGACGGAATTGGGTGCGGGACTGACCGAGACTCTTCTTGGTCAGTGCTGCTTCCATCGCGTCGAATGCGCCAGCGAAATCCAGGCCATCGAACTCGCCGGAGTTGATCAGCGTGCCGTGCTCGCCGTAAGCCGCCTGCCACGGAGCAGGTGTTTCATCGCCTGCGCCGGTGCGGACTACGGCCTTGATTGGCAGGTCGTATTTCGAGGCGAACTCGAAGTCGCGCTCGTCGTGTGCAGGGACTGCCATTACAGCGCCGTCGCCGTAATGCATCAGTACGTAGTTAGCGACCCAGACGGGCAGCTTTTCGCCGGTCAGTGGGTGCTCGACGAACAACGAGGTCGGCAGGCCTTTCTTTTCCTGGGTGGCAACGTCGGCTTCGGCGACGCTGCCACTTTTGCATTCGTTGATGAATGCTTGCAGCTGCGGATCGTGCTGCGCGGCCAGGGTAGCCAGCGGATGTTCGGCGGCAACGGCGACATAAGTCGCGCCCATCAGGGTGTCCGGACGGGTGGTGAAAACTTTCAGCGCGCCGGCTTCACCAATGGAAGCCTGGTTGTACGGGAACTGAACTTCCATGCCACGGGATTTGCCAATCCAGTTACGTTGCATGGTTTTGACCTGCTCGGGCCAGCCCGGCAGCTCGTCGAGACTCTCCAGCAGCTCATCCGCATAAGCGGTGATCTTGAAGTAGTACATCGGAATTTCGCGCTTCTCGATGATTGCGCCCGAACGCCAGCCGCGGCCATCGATGACTTGTTCGTTGGCCAGAACGGTCTGGTCAACCGGGTCCCAGTTCACGGTGCCGTTCTTGCGGTAGATCACGCCTTTTTCGAACAGGCGCGTGAACAGCCACTGTTCCCAACGGTAGTAGTCTGGTTTGCAGGTGGTGACTTCGCGGGACCAGTCGATCGCCAGACCGAGGCTTTTCAGCTGGGTCTTCATGTAGGCGATGTTTTCGTAGGTCCACTTGGCTGGCGCGACGTTGTTTTTCATCGCGGCGTTTTCTGCCGGCATGCCGAATGCGTCCCAGCCCATTGGCTGCAGGACATTCTTGCCTTGCATACGCTGGTAGCGAGCGATCACGTCACCAATGGTGTAGTTGCGCACGTGCCCCATGTGTAGCTTGCCGCTAGGGTAAGGAAACATCGATAGGCAATAGAAGGTTTCCTTGCCTGGCTGTTCACTGACTTCAAAAGACTTTTGCTCGTCCCAGAAGGTTTGGGCGGCGGCTTCGATTTCACGGGGCTGATAGAGTTCGTGCATGGCTACTTTTTACTAAAGATTGGTGACCCTTGACCTCTTCGTTGCATCGCCGATTCAGGTCGGCACCGCTGCCGGACAATGGAAACTGCCTGTGCGGTGCTTTCGGGCTCGAGCGAGCGGAAGTGGAATTACAGGAAGCGCCGTAGCATACATGAGCGCCGACTATCGAGGGAAACCCTGATTTACGTGGCCGTTTGCTCGAGAGGGCCAGTTCAGCGGCAGTCAGCCGCCGTTTGTCGCAGCAATGCACCGGTTTTGACAGCGGCGCTAAGCTCAATATCGAGGGTATGTTTTATCTTCGATGAGGTGAGCGGATGACAGAGCTGCAGCACACAGATACAACTCATGATCTGTACGAACGTTTGATTAATCGGCTGGGCCTTGCTCTGGAAACGGCAGATATTGCAGTACGACTTCGTGACGAGTGGCCTGAGGAGCTTGAACTCCGTGGCCTGAGTCGTGCCGAGTTCGATTTGATTGAAGCCTATTTGAATAACGCTGGCGTTGCGGCAGGTGGTGACGTAAGCCCTGATGTGCCAGGGAGTTTCATCGTTTCACGGGAGCCCGCTGAGGCGGCATCGGTGCCGTCATCTTCAGCCAAGGTAATCTGGCTGAAGGACAAGAAGCGAGCCATGTCATTGGCCAGGTTGAACCGTCACAATTCAAGCAATCTCTTCAGGCGTTAACGTTCGCGGGCTACAAGTCTGCATCACAAGCATTGTTGCTTGGCGTCAATCCTTCTAGGCTTCGGGCATCTTCTGGAGATGCCTGATGCCTGTCCGCTATTTGATCAAAGCAATTGTCCTGCCGCCCGGTATTTTCTTCCTGCTGTTGCTGGTGGCGTTTTATCTGCGCCGGGCCCGGCCGCGTCTGGCTGCGAGCTGTTTTGCGGTAGGGCTGGGCGGACTGTGGCTGATGAGTTTGCCGGTGGTTGTGGAGACTGCGGCCCGCGGGATCGAGACGGTTCCGCCTCTGCCACTTGGCGAATGGGCGACCCTGGCGCAACGAGCTGACGCGATTGTAATTCTCGGGTCGGGCCGCGAGCGTAATGATCCGAGCTGGGGAGCTGATATCCCCACAGGTGTGGCCCTTGAACGTATGCGCTATGCGGCCAGGCTGTCCAAGGCATCCGGCCTGCCGATCCTGACGACAGGTGGCCTGCATTACGGCGAACCGCCGAGTGAGGCGGCCATCATGGCTGAGTCTTTGGAAAACGACTTCGGCGTGCAGGTTCGCTGGCAGGAAGGTTCGAGTCGCACGACCTGGGAGAACGCTACGATGACGGCGGCGATGTTGCAGCCTTTGGGTATCAAGCGGGTGGTGATCGTGACTCAGGCCTGGCACATGCCGCGCTCCATCTGGAGCTTTGAAAAAGCCGGATTTACCGTAGTTGGCGCACCCGTTGGGTTTTTAAGTGCCGACAACGCACGCGTCTTTGGCGGCTGGCTGCCGGAAAGCCGGGCGATCTGGCAGAGCGGACAATTGCTCAATGAAGCGGCGGGGTTGCTGGTTTATCCGTGGGTCTACCGATAACTTGTGGGAGCCGAGCTTGCTCGCGATAAGGGGTAGGTGATTTACCTGCTGAATTTCGGTGCCCTTATCGCGAGCAAGCTCGGCTCCCACATAGACCGCGCTATCCTGCGAGCTGTGCTGTTACACCGTCTTGGAAATCCGGCTCGCCACCAGCGCCCAGCCAATCAACAGCGCACAGACAATCGCCAGTGGCCATGAGCGCCAGCGCAGGTAAGGCGTCAATTCCTGCATGGGCACGACTTCGCCATACATCACGCCGCGTTCAAATTGCGGGATCTGCGTGGTGATCTTGCCGAACGGGTCGATCAATGCCGTCACGCCGTTGTTGGTAGCGCGGATCATCCAGCGACCGGCTTCCAGTGCTCGCATCTGCGCCATTTGCAGGTGTTGAAGTGGCCCAATGGAGGTGCCGAACCACGTGTCGTTACTCACCGTCAGCAGCAATTGGCTTTGCGCGGAAAGCCCTGCCGCGAACTCCGGATACACCACTTCATAGCAAATGAAGGGCGCGATCTGGTAGCCCTTGGCTTGCAGCATCGCCTGATCACTTGGGCCGCGCGCAAAGTCGGACATCGGCAGGTCAAAGAAGGCGATCAGGCCGCGCAACAGGTCCTGCAAAGGAACGTATTCGCCAAAGGGCACCAGCTTCTGCTTCATGTAGGTGCCTTGGCCCTCACCGACTACGGTGATTGCGTTGTAATAGCTGTAGCTGCCGCGATCATTGGTTTCACGTAGTGGGACGCCGGTAATCAGCGCCGAACCGCGTTCTGTCGCGAACTGCCCGATCATCTTCAAGTAGCCCTCGGCAGAGCTTTTGAGCACCGGCACTGCCGTTTCCGGCCAGATGATTAGATCCGCCTGCTGCGAGCGGAAGGTCATGTCGCGATAGAGCGCCAATTGAGCATTAAGCTGCTCGGGGTCCCACTTCATGTGCTGTTCGATGTTGCCTTGAATGGCGGCAACTTTCAGTGGTGCACCAGCGGGTGAAGTCCAGGCATGGTTTTTCAACGCCAAGGCGGTAATCCAGGGCGCGACCAGCAACACCACGCCAACCGCCAGAAATGATTTGCGTGTCCGCAAGCGTGAAAGATTGCACAGCAGCGCGGCGGTCAGTGCCAGCGCAAAGGACACCAGCCACATCCCGCCAAGCGGCGCGAGGCCTGCCAATGGGCCATCAAGCTGGCTGTAACCGGAATAAAGCCACGGGAAGCCGGTGAGGAACCAGCCGCGAAATGCCTCCTGGACCAGCCACAAGGCAGCGAAAGCCAGTGCGTCGGCCAGCGGTGCTTCGTTGCGGCGAATCCAGCGGGCCCACAGCCAGGCGGGGAGGGCAAAGAACCAGGCGATGCAGGCAATGAACAGCAGCATCAGGAATCCGGCGAGCAGCACCGAAGCACCGCCGAAGTTATGGATACTGACGTAGATCCAGCTGGTGCCAGCGCCGAACAGGCCAAAACCGAAGCACCAACCCCGACCCAGCGCCTGACGCGGGCTCAGATTGCGCAGGCCGAGATAAAACAGGGCGAGCGCAACCAGCGCCAGCGGCCAGATATCGTAGGGTGCAAGGGCGAGGGTGGTAAGCGCGCCAGCCACCACGGCCAGCAGGTTACCGGGCCAGCCGGGGTGGGTGATCCAGCGCATTTACATTCCTTAAAGCGGAGAGAGCGTTACGAGCGTGTGACAGGGCTCAGGCGCAGCAAGTGGATACGACGGCTGTCAGCGTTGAGAATCCGGAAGCGGTACGCGCCGATAACGGTGATTTCATTACGCTTGGGGAGATGCCCGAAAGCACTCATCACCAGGCCACCGACCGTGTCGAATTCATCATCTGAGAACTCGCTGTCGAAAAACTCGTTGAAGCTTTCGATGGGCGTGAGCGCCTTGACCAGGAAGTCGCCGCTGGGCAGCGGTTTGATGTAGCTGTCTTCCTCGACATCGTGCTCGTCTTCGATATCGCCAACGATCTGTTCCAGCACGTCTTCAATGGTCACCAGTCCTGCCACACCGCCGTATTCGTCGATAACGATGGCCATGTGATTGTGGTTGGCACGGAATTCACGCAGCAGCACGTTCAGGCGCTTGGATTCCGGGACGAAGGTAGCAGGGCGCAGCAAATTCTTGATATCGCCTTCGCCGCCGTCTTCCTTGAGGATCAACGGAAGCAGGTCTTTGGCGAGCAGCACACCGAGTACATCATCGTGGCTTTCGCCGATCACTGGATAACGCGAGTGTGCGGCATCGATGACGGCGGGGAGGAACTCCCGCGGCGTCTGGCTGGCCTTGATGCTGATCATCTGCGAGCGCGGGACCATGATGTCCCGGACTTGCAGGTCAGCGACCTGAATGGCGCCTTCGACGATGGCCAGCGCTTCGCTGTCCAACAGTTTGTTCTGATGGGCTTCGCGCAGCAGCTCAAGCAGCTCCTGGCGGTTTTTCGGCTCATGGGCAAAAGCCTGGGTGAGCTTACCCAGCCATGACTTTTGCCCGTTGCTCGATCGATCTTCGCTCATAGCCCTTACTCGTTGTCCTTGCTTGGTATTGCTGAATGTGGAGGTTCGTCGTGTTCGTCATCGGCATAAGGATCGGGATAGCCCAACTCCTCAAGCAACGTTCGTTCCAGTGCTTCCATTTCCTCGGCTTCTTCATCGTCGATGTGGTCGTAACCCAACAGATGCAGACAACCGTGAATCACCATGTGCGCCCAGTGCGCGTCTGACGCTTTGCCTTGTTCCGTCGCTTCGCGGGCAATGACCGGGGCACAGATGACCAGATCGCCGAGCAGCGGAATATCCAGCATGTCATCGGGCACGTCAGCCGGGAACGACAAGACATTAGTCGCGTAATCTTTGTGTCGCCACGTGTGATTAAGCTCACGGCCTTCGGTTTCATCCACCAGCCGGATGGTCAGCTCTGAATCGGCGCTGCGTTGGCGCAAGCCCATTTCGCACCAAAGGCGGAACTGGGCTTCGCTGGGGACGCTTGCTTCACTTGCCACTTGCAGGTCCAGCTCAAGCATCGCGGCGGTATTCCCGAGAGGAATTGTTCGTAGCTGGGGGCGCATCGCTGTTGCGGTCTTCGAAGCGCTCATAGGCCTCGACGATGCGCTGCACCAGCGGGTGACGCACCACATCCTTGGGCTTGAAGTGCGTGAAACTGATTCCCTGCACGTCCTTGAGCACCTCGATGACATGGGTCAGGCCCGACTTGGTGCCTTTTGGCAGGTCGACCTGAGTAATGTCACCCGTGATCACTGCGGTGGAGCCGAAACCGATACGGGTCAGGAACATCTTCATCTGCTCGACCGTGGTGTTCTGGCTTTCGTCGAGAATAATGAAGCTGTTATTGAGCGTACGACCGCGCATGTACGCCAGCGGTGCGACTTCGATAACCTGCTTTTCGATCAGCTTGGCGACGTATTCGAAGCCCAGCATCTCGTACAGCGCGTCATACAACGGGCGCAGGTAAGGGTCGATTTTCTGTGCCAGATCACCGGGCAGGAAACCGAGCTTTTCACCCGCTTCAACGGCCGGTCGCACCAACAGAATGCGTCGGATCTGTTCACGCTCAAGCGCGTCCACGGCACAGGCCACGGCAAGGTACGTCTTGCCGGTACCGGCCGGGCCGATGCCGAAGTTGATGTCGTTGCCAAGAATTTCTTTAACGTAGCGCTGCTGATTCAGGCCACGCGGGCGAATCATGCCTTTTTTGGTGCGCAGGGCGACGCCTGGGTCAGCCGCTGGATGGTTGTCCAGCTCTTCTACGCCGGATTCCTGCAGGAACAGGTGGACCATGTCGGGCGACAGTTCGGAGCTTTTGGCTTCCCGATAAAGTCGGCGCAACAGGTTTTCGGCTGAGGTGGTTTGCTTGGGCTCGCCAATCAACTCGAACTGATTTCCGCGGTTACGGATCTCAATGTTCAGGCGCTGTTCGATGAGACGCAGATTCTCGTCGAGTTGCCCGCAGAGATTTGCGAAGCGATGAGCCTCGAAAGGTTCGAGGATGAAACGATGTGGTTCGACTTGTACGTTCAAGGTCGTTTTTAGCCGCCCTGGGGCAATTAATGTGAAACGAAGGATAAACCCTGTGACCTGTGTGCGAAAGCTCTGACTTGATAAAGGTTGTGGGTAAATCGGTGCAGCAATGAAATCCCGGTAGGAGCGAACTTGTTCGCGAGTCGTCATCTGCTGCTACGCAGGACCAATGTCTCGCCAACAAGTTGGCTCCTACCGGCCCTGCGTGCCCGGCGCGTTAGTTCAGCAACGACCCGCGTAGCGAGTGCGGCTGGGCGTCGTCGATGTGCACGTCTGCAAACTGGCCGATCAGCTTGGGATTGTCGCAGCGGAAGTTCACGATCCGGTTGTTCTCGGTACGGCCCTGCAGTTCGCCTGGGTCTTTTTTCGAGTAGTCGGTTACGAGTATGCGCTGGGTGCTACCGACCATTTGTCGGCTGATCTCGAAACCCTGCTGGTTCAGTCGGTGCTGAAGGGCGGCCAGGCGTTCTTTTTTCAGCGCTTCGGGAGTCTCATCTGCCAGATCTGCTGCCGGAGTGCCGGGGCGCGGGCTGTAGATGAAGGAAAACGAGAAGTCGAAGCCGACATCAGCGATGAGCTTCATGGTGTTCTCATGGTCTTTATCAGTTTCGCCCGGGAAGCCGACGATGAAGTCCGAACTGATGCTGATCCCTGGTACGGCAGCCTTGAGCTTGCGGATTCTGGATTTGTATTCAAGCGTGGTGTGGTTGCGCTTCATCGCTGCCAGAATACGGTCCGAGCCCGACTGAACCGGCAAATGCAGGTGTTTGACCAGCTCCGGCACTTCGGCATGAGCCAGGATCAGGCTGTCGGAGAATTCCAGCGGGTGCGAGGTGGTGTAACGAATACGGTCGATGCCATCGACGGCAGCGACAACCCGGATCAGATCGGCCAGGTCGGCGGCGCGGCCGTCATGGGTCGTACCGCGATAACCGTTGACGTTCTGACCCAGTAGCGTCACTTCCCGCACGCCGTTTTCAGCCAAATGAATCACCTCGGCCACGACGTCATCGAATGGACGGCTGACCTCTTCACCACGGGTGTAAGGCACCACGCAGAAAGTGCAGTACTTGCTGCAGCCTTCCATGACCGACACGTATGCGCTCGGGCCATCTACACGGGGCTCGGGCAAGTGATCAAACTTTTCGATTTCCGGGAACGAGACATCAACCTGCGGCAACCGCGTGAAGCGTGCCGCATCAATCATTTCCGGCAGGCGGTGCAGGGTTTGCGGGCCAAAAACTACATCCACGTAGGGCGCGCGATCACGGATTGCTGCGCCTTCCTGGCTGGCAACGCAACCGCCGACAGCGATCACCATCTCCGGGTTGGCCAGTTTCAGCTCACGCCAGCGGCCCAGTTGGGAATAAACCCGGTCCTGGGCGCGTTCGCGGATGGAGCAGGTGTTGAGCAGGATGACGTCGGCATCTTCCGCGCGAGCGGTGACTTCCAGGGCCTGATGCTCGCCCAGCAGATCGACCATGCGCGAGCTGTCGTACTCGTTCATCTGGCAACCGTGGGTTTCGATATAAAGCTTCTTGGCCATGCGTCCGTCATCAGGTGGTTCAAAGAACCGCGCATTATAGTGGCGTCGGTCTCCGCTTCCTAGCGTCCTCTACCGAACGGGCATGCTATAGTTCGCGCCCTCTTTTTATGTCCCCGATTCTTACCCGCCCTTTATGACCAAACGCGAAGCTCCAATCTACAAAGTGATTTTCCTCAACCAGGGCCAGGTGTTCGAAATGTACGCCAAGCAGATCTATCAGAGCGATCTGTGGGGTTTCCTTGAAGTAGAGGAATTCGTCTTTGGCGAGCGCACGACCGTTGTGGTAGACCCAAGCGAAGAGAAGCTCAAGGCGCAGTTCGAAGGCGTAGTGCGCAGCTTTGTGCCCATGCATTCAATTGTGCGCATCGACGAAGTCGAGCGAATCGGCACACCGAAGATCAGCGAAGCCCGCGGCACCAGCAACGTGATGCCATTTCCTGTACCGATGCCGGACAAGTAAGCTTTCGTCCCCTAGCGCTTCACTTGCCTGCGCTGGACTGTGCCTCTGTAAAGCGCGCCACAAGATTCTGATTGGGCTTTTGCTCTCGAAGATCTTTTACCGCTTGGCTCAGACGCTGCAGTTCTTCACTGGGCTTGGCCCATTGCGCCTCTGGCAGCGGCTCGGACCAGCTTTTCATCGCCTCCGGAATGACTGCGCGGCCGATGCTTTTGATCCGGCGGATTTCCCATTCGGTGAGGTGGTTGGGCAAGGTCCACAGGGTCAGCACGTGGTACGTGTACCACCAGAACGGATAGAAGAACCCAACCTCGCGATTTTTGCGCCGACGCCGCATCCGCTCCCGTGCGTTGTAAAACGTATGCAGCCCTTCATGGGGCGGATCGCCGGGGTTTTGCAGTTCAAGCGGGTCCTGGATCTCCTTCAGGGTATGGACCTCGTACTCCATATAGGCGCGAATCGCCTCCCAGTTGCACACCGCCAGATCGAACCCACCACAGAAAAACTCGAGGCTGTAATGCTCATCGTGGGGCGGATGATAAAACCCGACGCCCATGGCGTAGCGGATGTCCATGCCGTACTGCGTCACGCTCCGAGCCTGCACGACCCAGGCGGATAGCGATTCCCACGGGACGAAGATAGGCTCGGTATGGCCACGGGGGACGAAGCAGACTTCGCGGCGTTGACGGTTGAAGCGGGTGGGGACGACCTCTTTGTATTTGAGGAGGTGGTGGAAGGTGATTGCGAGGTAGATGGTGAGGGCGACTGCGGCGGCCCAGCAGCCAAGTTCCATGCCAAAGGGCAGGTAATACAGAGCATTTTCCGCTGCTCTATCAAATCCATCACCCCAGGTAAGTGTCAGGAACCAAATGAGTGCTGGAGCAAAAAGGCCAGAGAACCAGAATACCCAGAAAGGGGTCCCAAGGCCCATTTGCCAAGCGAAAACAGCGGGCAAGCCGACTCCAAAGTCGAGGTGTCTGTCGTTTAGTTCTCCCACTGCGCCGCCGTAATCCTGCGCCGGTAGATCGGTGGGTAATGGTAATGGCGCAAGATAAGTCACCTGACCGGTCGTGAATGCTTCCACCATGCCAGCACGAGGGGTGTGATTGATGGGCGGAGGGCCAGTAATGTCTTTTGGCATCTTATTTTTTCACCTCAGGCATGAGGTTGGGGTGGATGGCGAAGTACTGGCATTGTTCTACCGGTGGATTGAGCTCCACCGACGGGAAGTCGCCGCTTTCGCCAAACACAGGAAAGCGCACCTCATACACGTGAGCTTCGTATTGCCCCTTTGAAGTGATGGGTCCTAGCTGGATTGAGAGCACGATTTCAGTGTGGCTGGGTAGGTCTGAATTGATAAGGCTGCGCACATCCGTCAACTCCACAATCAGGGGGTTGAGCTCCTTGATGTGCAGGCGATCCTCCAGGGCTGTGCCCAAGGGGCTCCAGCGCTCTGGCCTGCCTATTCGGCCTTCGATTTTGCGTATCAATTGATAGCCGCCAATGTTGAGCACGGCAGCACTGGCATGACTGACAATGGGTTTTGTCAGCTCGGCAGCAAACAGTGTCGGGAAATGCAGCAAGAACCGGCGAGGTGCGTCGTCGCTGCTCGGTATGATTTGCATGCGTGGAGCCTGGTAATGCGCGCGCAGTTCTTTTAGATAATGAGCAAGAGGCAAAGAAAGGCACAGGTCGGGGTCCTGCCCTTGGCCCCATGGGGTGCTAAGCAGCCAGCGATCGTGCCGGCTGAGGTTGTTGCGGTTGTAGTACCAACTGCCGGACAGCTCTAGGGCCGTGAACAAAATTCCTGCAAGGTTGAAACGTAAAAATACCGTGGACAGGCGCACACCCGCAGCCGCCCAAGCGGCTGTTCTCGCGGCGGTTCCAGCTTCGGCAGCGAGAACATGGCGGAAGGCTTGGATCGTTTGAGCGAAGCCATAACTGTTGCTAGCCAAGAAGCCGCTACTGCCCATCATGCTGATGGTGGCCCCAACCTGCGCCTCTCTGTTACCGCTTCGAACTGAGTCTTGCCAATTTTTATGGGCGCTCGAAAGGCTCATGGCGGCGGCGATCATTCCAGCGAAGTAGCCAGCCATTCCAAGGCCAATATGCAATTTCCCCATCTGCACATGAACGCCCAGCAGTTGAGCTTTCTTAAAGTTTTTTGCCAGCTCTGCTGCGTGGGCGCTGAGTGCTGTATCGGCAATGCCTTGCGCTGCACCAAGTCCAGCCGCAGCGGTTGCAAATAGGCTGTTGGCAAACGCTGTCAACCGCCTTTGTTTTTCCGGGCCAGAGAAGGTCTCTCTACTCACCACAACCAAATTCAACGCCTGCGCCACAAACACCAACAACCCAGCCCCATCCCCGAGCAGCCCGGCCGTCGGCGCCACCACCACACCCTTTCGATAACTCTCCAGCACCGACTGAACCTCCCGATGCTGCTGCGCCGGAAACACCAACGCTAACCCCGGCTTGCCGGGTGACGAGGATTGCAGGTGAGTTGAGTCGGTCGGCAGCTCAGCTACCGGGCTCATGGCCTTGGCGAGTTGTTGTTCCAGTTCAGCCAAGGACTGTCGGGTGGTTTGGCGTTGCTCTTTAAACCAGTTGGCATCGGGACTCAGGTGCCAGGAACGGTCTGCGGCCCTGCGCTCGCGGGACATGCTGGTCAAGGTGCGCAGGCGATCACGATGCTGCTGCACGGCTTTGACGGTCTTGCCAAGGTTTTGCAGGTCTTCGGCGCTGGCCACCTGAAAGGTCACGTTCTCCCGGCGTGCCGCATCAAGAATCGCTACGCCCGCCGCTTTGGGCAGGCTGCGAAACAGCGCGTCCATATCCGGCAGCTGGCCTTTTTCCATCTGCTGCAAGAAGGCCTGCACCGCCTGCTGAATACCCATCTGTAAAGCTGGAGCCAGCGTGCCCCAGGCAGCGGTGAGGTTGACTTGAGAGGCGGGCGATAGCCGCCTGGTGTCGAGCACAAGGCCTGCACCCCATTGCTTGAGGCGTTCCAGCCATTGCGGTGCGTCCTTGAAAAACAACCAGCTCGCATTTGTGAATACTGCAAACTGCACGCCCAGCTCGGTTTGCGCACTCAACGGCGCGGCGTAAAACATCGGGCGGGACATGGCCGGATTGTTGTTCAGCCAATCCAGGACCGAATCAACGGCTTTGTCGCTGCGGCAGATGTCTTTCAGGCAGGCGTATTCGGTGAGCAGGGCGTGATCAACCTGCTCGCTGTCTTCGATGTCGTAATACCAGATCGCTCGATGCAGGCGGTTTTTGAGCAGCAGATCGATTCGATCCTGGGTGATCTTTTCCAGTAGCTCGTTGAGTGGCTGCAGGATTGCCCGTTGCTGCTTGAGAAAGGCATCCATGCGCGGGCGGTCGATCAAGTCATTGATGCCGCGCTGGCCGAATTTGGCACCGTAGAGTGCCTCTTTAGTGGGTTTGTCCATCTGGCGATACAGCTTCCAGAGGGTTCTGCGATGCCGAGCGATGAAGTCCGGGCTGGTGCCGACGAAGCGTTGTTCAAGCTGATATTGCTGAATGGTACTGGCTCGGGCCTCAATGCCGTCGTCCATGCTCAGCCGGTCCGGTTTGGCTTTTTCGAGGCGTTCCTGCAGGTCTGCTGGTGTGTCGGGATCATTGAAATAGGCCCCGGCTTCCCGACGATTATCCTGGCTCATCACCTCTCGCAACGTATTACGGGTCAGAGTTTGCTCAGGCTCGGGCAGGGTTTCCAGGTCATCAAGCAAGGTTTTGAGCGTCCGCTCCTTTTTAGCGCGTTCGTTCAGATCCTCCTCGTTAATCTGAGTGAGCGATTCGATGTAGCAACCCAGCAGGTAGTCACGCTCGACCTCGCCCTGCTGGCTCAGCGCCCACTCTCCGATCTGGTCGACCACCTGATCCTGATACTGCGCCAGATCACGCATCACACCGACGTCATCCCTAACCGCCAGAAACAGGAAGTCACGCTTATGAGCTGTGGTGATCTGGCTGGTGAACTCTTCAAGAATGGTCTGTCGATACAGTGGAGTGTGTTCCCAGGCATAGGGAATCTTCGTTGACGTGTCGTCCGGTCTGTCCGCCCAACTGCCGCTGCTTTCCGCCAGCCACACGGCCATTTTTCGGTCGTCGAACAGGTCCCGGGCATCGCCGCGCTGAATATTTTCAAAGCTGACGCGCTGCATGAAGTGCTCGCGCTCGGTGGAAACCTTCATCACCTGTGCGCATTTGAAGGCCGTCCACTGGACCTCGGAAAAAGAGGCGTGCAGAACGCTGCTGCGAGAGAACGCCAGCGCCGGTTCAGCTTCGATCACGTCAGCGCGCCGATCCTTGTTGACTTGATCGCCCTTGAACAGCAGCGCAGTCACTGAGCCATTGGTTAACTGGTACTCATGCAGCAGGCCTGTGGCGCTGTCGATGATGTACAGATAGCCGTCCCGCAACAGGCGAAACCCCAAAGGCAATGCCTGCAGTTTGTAAGGCATGGCGATTTCGATGGACGGATCTAGCTCTTCCACCAGGCCATAACGCACGGGTAACAGTTGCAGGGTCTGACTCATCAGCGGACAAAACCCGCCAGCATCGGGTGCCTCGGCGGGTTTAGCCCTGGCGACCAGATTGGCCATGTGGCCACGCGGTGTTATGTGAGGGTTTGTCATGCAGGCTCCTGCCATGGGCTGGCGAGTAGAGGCCAGGATCCAGATGGCGGAGCGCGTAATCTCAAGCCCGACCCTGAGCGAGGGGCGGGAGAGTGGCTGATGAGCGACGGGCACTCAATGCATGGAGAGCGGTTTGGGAAATGCCCTACAGGAAATGTCTTAAGTTTTTCCGAGGTAGAAGGCCGGGCTAACGGTTTGTGTCAGAACTGCGGTGATTTCTACGGCAGTGGAGCAAACGGCGTACGCCCTTCTGCGGTCTGCAATTCCAGCAAGTACTTGCGGAAAATCTGTCCCAGCACTTGAGTGGCTACTTCAAGTTCGTCGCGCTGCATGTGCTCGGCGACTTCGTCGGCAGCGTCCAGTGCGTCTTCGGAGCCGTTGACCGAGGCCATCTTCAGTACGATATACGCCTGAACATTGTTGGCCTGCACGCCTTCCCCCTTGGAGAACATCAAGCCGAGCTGATACTGCGACTGCGCGTGACCCTGCAGCGAAGCCTGCTCGAAATAACCAAGTGCCTTGGGCAAGTCTTGTGGCGCGTGTTTACCGTCGTAGTAAAACTCGCCCAACTCGTATTGTGCTTGTGCATCCCCGGACTGAGCCGCTTGCTGACACGCCGAAAGCGCCGCAGGCAGGTTGTCTGGCTGGGTATTGAGGGTGCAACGACCCACCGCTGGGATTAACAACGAGTTGCCGCCTGCATTCGCCAGCAGGGGATGAATAAGCAACAGGCAGCCCAATGCAAGGGTGCGGCCGGTGCGGTTCATGGGAATCGACTTACCTCTGAAAAAGGTGCGGGCGTGCCCGTCCAGCTAAACGTGCTGGCTGCGCATTATGAAATAAGCGAGGCCAACCTTACAAAGTCTTTACTGTTTTTCTGCTGCGCGGGGCTGAAAAGCCCGGTTTTGCGGGGTGCGGTATGCCCGGTAGGAGCTAACTTGTTGGCGAGACGGTGTATCAGGATACCGTCTCGCTAACAAGTTAGCTCCTACCAGGGTTCATGCCGCCCTTATTTCAGCGCCGCAAACGCCTTCTCGGCCGCATCCAGCGTCAACTTCAACTCTTCTTCGCCATGGGCAATGGAGGTGAAGCCTGCTTCAAATGCGCTTGGCGCCAGGTACACGCCGCCTTCGAGCATCAAGTGGAAGAAGCGCTTGAAGCGATCGGCGTCGCTGGTCATCACGTCATTGAAGGTGACGATTTCCTTGGCTTCGCTGAAGTACAGACCAAACATGCCGCCCGCCTGGGTGGTCACGAACGGAATGCCGGCAGCGTCGGCGCGTTGTTGCAGGCCTTCGAGCAGGCGACGGGTGAAGTCGCTGAGTTCGTCGTGGAAGCCCGGACGGCTGATCAGGCGCAAGGTGGTCAGGCCAGCCGCCATTGCCAATGGGTTGCCGGACAGCGTCCCTGCCTGATAAACCGGGCCGAGTGGCGCGATGTGCGACATGATTTCGCGCTTGCCGCCGAAGCAGCCGACGGGCATGCCGCCGCCGATGATCTTGCCGAAGGTGCTCAGGTCTGGTGTTACGCCGTAATAAGCCTGTGCGCCGCCAAGGGCCACGCGGAAACCGGTCATGACTTCGTCAAAAATCAGCACCACGCCGTGTTCGTCGCACAATGCGCGCAGGCCTTGCAGGTAACCCGGTGCTGGCGGTACGCAATTCATGTTGCCCGCAACCGGCTCAACGATGATGCACGCGACTTCCTGATCCACTTCGGCCAATAGCTCTTTGACGGCGTCCAGATCATTGAACGGTACGGTCAGCGTGTGTTTGGCGAACGCTGCAGGTACGCCCGGCGAGCTTGGCACGCCCAGAGTCAGTGCGCCGGAGCCCGCTTTGACCAGCAGACTGTCGGAGTGGCCGTGGTAGCAGCCTTCAAATTTGATGATGCTGTCGCGGCCGGTATAACCGCGGGCCAGACGAATGGCGCTCATGGTCGCTTCGGTGCCCGAGCTGACCATGCGGACCATCTCCATCGACGGCACGATGGAGCAGACCAGATCGGCCATTTCGGTTTCCATGGCGGTGGGCGCGCCATAGGACAAACCGTGTTCCAACTGACTGCGTACGGCATCCAGCACTTCCGGGTGGCTATGGCCGAGGATCATCGGCCCCCACGAACCCACGTAGTCGACATAACGCTTGTCGTCTTCGTCGGTGACATACGCACCGACCGCGTGTTTGAAGAACAGCGGCGTGCCGCCGACGCTTTTGAAGGCCCGTACGGGCGAGTTAACGCCACCGGGAATGTGTTTTTGAGCATTGGCGAACAAGGTTTCAGAGCGGGACATAATTAAATCTCTTACGTAATCGAAATAAGGGCCGGGCGCGATTAGCGGCTGGAAAGCAAGGCGTTGAAGGCGCGGGCGCGGCGGGTAACTTCCTGAGTATTTTCGGCACCGAACAGGCCGTGTACCACGGCCAGCAGGTCGGCACCGTGCTCCACCAGTTGCGGAGCATTTTCCAGGGTGATGCCACCGATGACGGCAATCGGCATATTGAAGCGGGCCCGGGCCTGAGCCAGAACGTCCAGCTCGATGGCGGGGGCGTCGGGTTTGGTCGTCGAGTTGAAGAAACGTCCGAAAGCGAGATAAGTCGCACCGTCCGCCTTGGCTTTCTCAGCCATTGCGAGACTGCCGTGGCAGGTCGCGCCGACAATCGCCTTGTGGCCCAGCAGTGCGCGGGCGTCGGTCAGTGATCCGTCGGTTTGACCCATGTGCACGCCAACACCCAGACGAGCCGCAACCTCGGCGTCATCGTTGATAATCAAACGGGTTTTGTACTGCTCGCAAAGCCTCAGCAGAGCGGTGGCTTCACGCAGGCGTTTGGATTCATCGCCGGACTTGTCACGGTACTGCAGCAGTGTAACGCCGCCATCAAGGGCGGCTTCGACGTAAGACAGGAATTTGCCAGCCAGCAGGCGACTGTCGGTAACGGCATACAAGCCACGTAGTTTCATAGAAAAAGCCTCATCACGTGGCGTTACGAACAGAAGTCCAGGGGCAGGCGACGGGGAACAAATTGTCCTTTACCCAGCTGTTCAGCATCGCGCAACGTGCGCCAAGTGTAGTCAAGCGCGGTCTGCACGGCGCTGATCAGGTTTTCACCTTGCGCCAGTCGGCCCGCCAGGGCGCTTGCCAGTGTGCAGCCGGAGCCGTGGTAGCTGCCAGGCAGGCGCTGGCAGATGAAGGTGCGTGTTTCACCACCACGGATATACAAGCGGTTATGGACTTCCACTTCATCACCATGGCCGCCGGTGATCAACAGATGCTCGCAAAATGGCAGCAGCTTCTCGGCGCACTCGTCGGCTGTGCCTTCCGGCAGCTCGGCCAGAATTCGGGCCTCCGGCAGATTGGGCGTCGCAATGGTTGCCAGCGGCAGCAAGCGCTCACGCATGGCATAGCCGACTTCATCCTTACCCAACCGTCCACCGCCGCCTGCGCGTAGCACCGGGTCGCAGACCATCGGCAGGTGCGGATGCGCTTCAAGCAGCTCTACGACGGTATCGACCATTTCCAGCGAACCGAGCATACCCAGCTTCACTGCGGCGACAGTCGAGTCGTTGAGTACGGCATTGGCTTGCGCCAACACCCATTCGCGGTCCAGCACCCTGAAATCGGTGACATTCACGGTGTCTTGAACGGTCAAGGCGGTGATTGCCGGAGCTGCGTGGCAACCCTGGGCGAGCAATGCTTCGATATCTGCTTGCAGACCGGCACCACCACTTGGATCGTGGCCGGAGAGGCAGAGGACAACAGGGCGGGAGCTATAGATATTCATGGTGCGCGAGCTTACCACTAAACTTTTTTGGGCACCGCTCAGTGGACTCGGAATTTTCATACAGCCGATAGAGATTCTGACGCGACGCTCAGCGCATGAATTTATTCTGAAAAAAGGTCGATCTGTCTGTAAGTGCCGAGATAGAGCCTTTAAGGAGTTTTCATAAATTAATGCATAAGACCATTAGGCAGCTATGCTTTAACGCGTTGGCATGAAATAGTGATGGCATTAACCCGGTACCGCTGTTTGAGGTGAGCAGGTCTGCACAAACAGGCCCGCATTGAGTTCGTTGTTTCAGTCTGTCTGGAGCTACTCTAAAAAATCAGGAATCGCAGAAAGCGTCGCTCCAATGGAAGGGGGCCAGCGGCGTCAACTGACGAATCTATCCGGGGCTTTATGCGCTATTTGTTGATCATGCTGGTCGCCTTGTTGTCGCAGCTAGCCAGTGCCGTCGAATTCGACGAGAGCACTCGCAGCCTGGCGTTGGGCCGTGCAGTTCAGGTGTTTGAAGATGTCAGCAGCGAAGCGACGATCAGTGATGTCAGCTCGGCGGCAATGGCATCGAGTTTTCGAGCCCTCGACAGTGACACCCTCAACGCCGGCTTTTCCAACTCTGCCTTCTGGCTCAGGGTGGACTTGCGCTATATGCCCAAGGACGTAACCGCGCACCGCGACTGGATGGTAGAGCTCGCCTATCCGCCCATGGATTACGTGGACTTTTACTTGCCCGATGCCATAGGCACCCAGCACCTTGCCTGGCAGACCGGGGACATGCTGCCGTTCTCCAGCCGACAGATCAAACAGGCTAATTACCTGTTTGAAGTCAGTCTGGAGCCCGGGCAAAACAAAACCATTTACTTGCGTGTAAAAAGCGCTGGTTCGATTCAGGTCCCGCTGAGTATTTGGGACAGCAGTGCCTATCTGGAAGATCAACCACCGCGCATGTATGTGTTGGGTGTGCTGTACGGCGTGCTTCTGGTGATGCTGATCTACAACCTGTGCATCTATCTGGGTGTGCGTGACGTCAGTTATCTGTATTACGTGCTTTACATTGCCCCCCTCGGGCTTTATCAACTGGCGCTCAACGGCATCGGTGTCGAATTTCTTTGGCCGGAAAGTCCCTGGCTGGCCAATGTTGCGCCTTTGTTCCTGCTGATGATGTCGGTTCTTTTTGCTTGTCAGTTCGCCCGTTCTTTCCTGCAGACCAGGAAAATCGGCCCCTGGCTCGATCATTCGCTGGTGCTGGTCATGGCCGCCGCAGGCGTGGTGATGCTATTGAGCCTGTCACCCAACATCAGCCTCGCGTTTCGCCTGTACGGCGGGTTGATGCTGATCTTTACCTCGATGATTTTTGTCGCTGGCATCACTGCAATGTGTCATGGGGTACGTGAAGCTCGTTACTTTGTCCTCGCCTGGACTGCGTTTCTGCTGGGCAGCGTTATTCACGTCGGCATGTTGGCGGGGTATCTGCCACACAACTTCTTCACCATGTACGCCAATCAGATCGGCTCGGCGATGGAAGCTGCGCTGGTTTCCATGGCATTGGCTGTGCGGATCAATCAGAGCCGTGAGGAACATGCGCAAATCATGCGCGAGGCCCGGGAAAACCTTGAGCGTGCCAACCAGCAACTGGCAGCAAGCAATCGGCTCAAGGATGAGTTCCTCGCCTCGCTGACTCACGAACTGCGCACCCCGATGAATGGCGTGATTGGTTCACTGGAACTGATGCAGACCGTAGAGCTGAATCCCGAACTCTCTTCGTATCACCAGACCGCTGCCAGTTCTGCACAGGACATGATGGGCATGGTGAATGGCATTTTGACCCTGACAGAGCTGCAGGCAGGAAGGCTTCATGTCGTGCCTGAATCCTTTGATTTAAGGTGCCTTGTTTATGGGCTCAAGGGGCAGTTCACCAACGCTGCGCAGGACAAAGGGATTAAATTGATCGTCGAGTGGGTGGAGCCGTTGCGGGCCGGTCTGATCGGGGATGTCTATAAATTGCGCCAGTGTCTGGAATGTCTTCTGGACAACGCGATCAAGTTCACCCAGTTCGGCTCGGTCAGAATCCGCGTTCAGCAGCAGGCACAAGGCGAAGAGCAAGTGCAGTTGTTAATTGAGGTCATCGATAGCGGCATAGGCTTTACCCGGCTGGATGAGTCGACGCTCTATCAGCACTTCTTTCAGGTGGACGGCTCGTTGACCCGTCAATACGGCGGGTTGGGCATTGGCCTGGCTATTTGTCGACAGTTGATTGAGTTGCATGGCGGGCGGCTCAGCCACAGTTCAGCGCCGGGAGAGGGCAGTTGCTTTGCGCTCAAAGTGACGCTGGGATGCGCGGCGCGGAATTTCGCGCCTGCAGAAACGTCTGTGAAACTGCACAGCGCTGACTAACAGAGGCAGGGCAAAAGCGCCGTGGATTCGTCGTGTATGGCGCTTTTTAAAGCGAGGTGTGCGTGATTCACTTCATGTCTGGTTGTGCTCGAAGCGCACCCGACAGAGAGGATATCGCCATGAACCTGCATCAGTTCGCCGAAACCCACGAAGTCACCAACCAGCCGCCCCCTCTGGACGGCGCGAATCTCTATCGCATCGATCTGCCGCTGCAGCAATGGACGGAGCGCTTTGGTGCCGGTTGGGCTCAGGGCCGAATCGATGCGTATGGCGCGCTGGCGGGCGGGCCGCTGATGGAGGCGGGTTTTCTCGCCAATCAGAACAAGCCGGTTTTCGCCAGTCATGATCGGTATGGGCATCGTATTGATCTGGTGGAGTTCCATCCGGCTTACCACCAGTTAATGAGTACGGCGGTAGAGCATGGCATCCCGTCGCTACCCTGGACTGATCCACAACCCGGTGCCCATGTTGCCCGCGCCGCCATGAGCTACCTGCACAGTCAGGCCGAAGCTGGTAGCGGATGCCCATTGACCATGACTTTTGCCAGTGTGCCGGCGCTGCGCGTGCAGCCTGATCTGGCTGCACGGTGGCTGCCGAAAATCCTTGCACGGGAATACGATCCCCGAAATATCGGCATGGCGCACAAGGCTGGCGTGACCATCGGTATGGCCATGACCGAGAAGCAGGGTGGCACCGATGTTCGCGCCAATACCACGCGGGCCTATCCCGTTGGAGCGTCAGGCCCGGGCCAGGCTTATGAGCTGGTCGGGCACAAATGGTTTTGTTCGGCGCCGATGTGCGATGCGTTTCTGACGCTGGCGCAGACCGACAAGGGCTTGACCTGTTTTCTGCTGCCAAGGCATCGTCCGGATGACACCCGAAATGAGTTTTACATACAGCGTTTGAAGAACAAGCTGGGCAATTGGTCCAACGCGTCCAGCGAAGTGGAATTCCGCGGGGCGTTTGCCTGGATGCTCGGTGAAGAAGGCCGTGGTGTGCCGACCATTATCGAAATGGTTGGTATGACCCGCTTCGACTGCATGGTCGGGTCCAGTGCCCTGATGCGTCAGGCCTTGAGCCAGGCCGCGCATCATTGCGCTCATCGCAGTGTTGGCGGTCGGATGTTGGCCGAACAGCCTTTGATGCAGAACGTACTGGCTGATCTGGCACTGGAGAGCGAGGCCGCGCTGGCCTTGAGCATGCGCATGGGGCGCGCACTTGACCATCTGGACGATCCGCACGAGGCGCGTTTCGCCCGGTTGGTGACGGCAGTGGGCAAATACTGGATCTGCAAACGAGCCCCGGCCATGATCAATGAGGCTGCGGAGTGCATGGGCGGCGCGGGGTATGTCGAGGACAGCATCCTGCCGCGGCTTTATCGTGAAGCACCGGTCAACTCCACGTGGGAAGGCTCCGGTAACGTGCAATGCCTGGACGTGCTGCGGGCGCTGTCCAGGGAGCCGGGCGTGCTTGATACCCTGTTCGCCGAGTTGGGCGACGGGCATGGCGATCAGGATCTGGCGATGCATATCGATGGCTTGAAAGCCGCGTTTCGGGATACCGGTGATATCCAGTACCGGGCTCGACAACTGACCGAAGACATTGCGCTGGCGCTGCAGGCCAAGCTGTTGCTTGAAGCGGGCAATGCGGCGGTCAGTGATGCGTTTATTGCCAGTCGACTGGCGTCGCGGAGTTCGGTGTACGGCACCTTGCCAAGAGGCGTTGATGTGCAAGCGCTCGTTGCACGATCCACCCCGATGGTTGGCTGAGGCACATAACCCGCCGGGATCGCCTCGCTCCCAAAAGTCCATGTATGCCGTAAGTTGGTAGCACCTCTGGAATATTTGGTGTTTGTCCCGGCCTTTCCCAATTAAAGTCGGTCTCACCTGTTCATGACTAGGCATAACCTTCCGCACTACGCCACTAGTGCCTTCCCTTCACGATGCAGGCAAGATGGGCCACTGCAAGATCAGAAGGATACTAATTGTGACTGAAACCTTTATTGTCGTTGAAACGCCTGAACAAGCCGTGGATCGCCTTGCTGAGCTGCATGAGCGCGCAACCAGTGCGCTGAGTAAGGCACTCAAGCAGTATCTGAAAGACCGGATCGAGCCTGATGCCGAGCAGCGTGCCCTGTTCCGTTATCCAGAATTGCGCCTGACTTATCACTGCCAGGGCGAAGTGCCGCTGACCACTCGCGCTTATGCCAAGGTTCAGTTGCCCGGCAACTACAGCGTGACCGTGACTCACCCGGCAGCCTTCCGCAAATACCTGCTCGAACAACTCGGGCCATTGATGAACGATTTCACGATTACGGTGGAAGTCGGCGTCAGTGAGCAAAACATCCCGTATCCCTATGTGGTTGAGCAGGGCGACGAACTGGCGGGTTCTGGCGTAACGGCCGCAGCGTTGGCGCGGGTTTTCCCCAGCACTGACTTGTCTGCCGCCACTGATGGCATCGCCGACGGTCTGTACGACTGGGCCAACACCGACCCTCTGCCGCTGGCCTTGTTCGATGCCGCCCGCGTGGACTTTTCCCTGCGACGTCTGGTGCATTACACCGGTAGCGACTGGCGTCATGTGCAGCCGTGGATCCTGCTGACCAACTATCACCGCTACGTTGACCAGTTCATCGTCCACGGGCTGGAAAAGCTGCGTGAAGACCCGCGTTTTGTACGCATGGTTCTGCCGGGTAACGTCATCGTCGAGAAGAGCATGGATCACGGTGAAGCGCAGGCCATCGTCGCCAGCGTGGTCTGGCATCGGTATCAAATGCCGGCTTATCACCTGATTGCTGAAGACGGTCATGGCGTCACGCTGGTCAACATCGGCGTAGGTCCGTCCAACGCCAAGAACATCACCGATCACCTCGCCGTGCTGCGTCCGCATTGCTGGCTGATGATCGGCCACTGTGGCGGGCTGCGCCAATCCCAGACTATCGGCGACTACGTGCTGGCTCACGCCTACATGCGTCGCGACGGGATTCTTGACCGGGTACTGCCGCCTCATATTCCGATTCCTGCGTTGGCCGAAGTGCAGTTGGCTCTTCAGGAATCTGCAGCGCAGATCACTGGCGAGCGAGGCGACGATCTGAAGAAGCGTCTGCGCACCGGTACGGTTCTGACCTATGACGACCGTAACTGGGAACTGCGCTGGGCCCAGGAGCGTCCGCTGATCAACCTGTCCCGTGCAGTGGCTGTGGACATGGAAAGTGGCACCATTGCAGCCCAGGGCTATCGCTTGCGGGTGCCGTACGGCACGTTGCTCTGCGTTTCGGACAAGCCATTGCACAGCGAAATCAAGCTGCCCGGCTCGGCCAACGCGTTTTACGAGCGCGCGGTCAGCCAGCATTTGAAGATCGGTATTGCAGCACTGGACCTGATGCGTACTCAGCTTAATTCGCTGCATTCGCGCAAACTGCGCAGCTTCGATGAGCCGCCGTTCCGTTGATTTATTAGGTGATGAACGAAAGGGCCATTAAAGTGGCCCTTTCTGTTTTCCGAATACCGAAACTGTCATGTCCCGTACCCAGCGCCCTCCTGCTCGTCGCCCATCGCCTGCCAATGCCGGTGCAACCCGCCGTGTCGCCAAGGCTCCGCCCGCCGAGCCTAAGCTCATCCTGTTCAACAAGCCATTCGATGTGCTGACTCAGTTCAGTGATGGAGAAGGGCGGGCGACACTCAAGGATTTCATTGAGATCCCCGGCATCTATCCAGCCGGACGACTGGATCGGGACAGCGAAGGTTTATTGCTGCTGACCAACGACGGCCAGCTTCAGGCGCGCATCGCTGACCCGAAACACAAACTGCCGAAAACCTATTGGGTGCAGGTTGAAGGTGAGCCGAGTGCCGAGCAGTTGCAGCAATTGCGTGACGGTGTGCAGCTCAATGACGGCCCGACCTTGCCCGCTCAGGCTCGGCAACTGGACGAACCACAACTCTGGCCACGCGATCCTCCGGTGCGCTTTCGCAAAAGCGTGCCCACCAGTTGGCTGGAGTTGATCATCAAGGAAGGCCGTAACCGACAGGTTCGGCGCATGACTGCCGCGGTAGGTCTGCCGACGCTAAGGCTGGTGAGGGTCAGGATTGGCGACTGGACGATTGAAGGGCTGGATCAAGGGCAATGGCGGGAAGTGCCCGCGAAGCTGTGAGCAGGTCTAGACCTTGTGGGAGCAGAGCTTGCTCGCGATACAGGCAACGCGGTCTATAGTGAATCGCGTGCAGCCCTATCGCGAGCAAGCTCTGCTCCCACATGAAATTGCTTTAGCTCTCAAGATAAGCAATCACAACCGTCTTGATCACAAACGCCATAATCCCCAGGCCCAGCACGAAGAACAGGATGAGGGTGCCGAATCGTCCGGCTTTGGACTTCTTCGCCAGGTCCCAGACGATGAAGCCCATGAAGCCGACCAGAAGGGTGATGAGGCTTGTCATCATCCATTGTTCGTAAACTTCAGGCTCCATCACGCTCTCCAGCCAATCAGTTGCGCAGATGCACCAAAGGCAGCTCGGTGCTGGCCAGCACCTGATTGAGCACGAAGCTCGATTTCACGCTGGTAACACCGTCGATACGGGTAAGGTGCCCTAACAGCAGCTTTTGATAGTGATCCATGTCAGCTACCACGACTTTCAACTGATAGTCCGCATCCATACCGGTCACAAGGCTGCATTCGAGGACCTGAGGCAGGTTGCGAATCTGTGCTTCAAAGTTCTCGAAGCGGTCGGGCGTATGCCGATCCATGCCGATCAGTACGTAGGCTGTCAGATTGAGGCCAAGCTTCTTTCGGTCCAGCAGTGCAACCTGTCTGACGATGTAGCCATCGTCTTCCAGCTGCTTTACGCGTCGCGAGCATGGCGAAGGGGACAGACCGATTCGTTCAGCCAGCTCCTGATTGGAGATGCGCGCGTCGCGCTGCAATTCCGCCAAAATACTCAGATCATATCTGTCGAGTTTGCTCACGAAGTTCACCTTCCTGGGTTGTATTGCGCTGAATTATTCATCCGAAGCTAAAAATTGCGCAAGTAATGTTTTATCCCGCAATTTTAGCAATCCTGTGCTAACGCCTCAGGCCTATGCTTTTAAACAGAATCACTGCCCGGACATAGCGTCCAGCGCGGCTCGCCCAATCAGGCCAGCTGCGGCCTCCAGCCCAAAAGGGTTGGCACGGCCCCCGGGCTACATACTGTCCAGAAGACGGCATGAGGTGAGCCGACGCCACAAGCGTTGAGCCAGGACGAAATTCTCGAAGGGGGGCCGCAAGGTCCCCCTTTTTCTTTGTGCATGGTTGTTTGTGCACAGGAACATGTTCGCGCTAGTAGCGTGCTGATAGCATGCGGCGAACGGCGCATCAATAATGCAGTCTTAACCACATACATCCGGCGCCCCTGTGAGGAAAGCATGAAATCCCGTATCTGGCATTTGGCAGGTTTGAGCCTGTTATGTGTAAGCATCAGCACTCAGGCTTTGGCCGGGGATGACGCACCACGTGATCAGATTCGTGGCAGCGCGGGCGCGGGTCAGCAGCGCGAGCAACCCAATGCTCCGCAGCAAATGCAGCAGCGCCAGCAACAGAACCTGCAACAGCAACAGATCCAACAGCAGCGCGGTGTCGAGCGTCAGCAGGATCAGCAAATGCGTGATGTTCAACGTCAGCAGCAACAGCAGATTCAACAGCAACAAAATCAGCAACGTCAGGTCGAGCGCCAACAGCAGCAACAGATTCGTGACGTTGATCGCCAGCAACAGCAGCAGATTCAGCAGCAGCAAATTCAACAGCGTCAGGTTGAGCGCCAGCAACAACAGCAAATTCAGCAGCAACGCCAGGTTGATCGTCAGCAGCTACAGCAGCGTCAGGACAATCTGCCGATTCAGAGCGGCCCCGGCGAGGCGCGCCAGACCCAGCCACCGCGTCAGGGGTATTACCAGGACCAGAACAATGGTTATCGCGGGAGTCGGGGTGATAACCGTCCTAATGATCACTGGACCGGTCGTCCTGATGGTCACGGCAATGGCTGGGGTCCCGGCCCGCAATATCGTCCGGGCCATGTGATTGACCGAGTGCCGGGCAGTTATTCCCGCGTCCCGTATCGCGGCCTGGATTACTACTATTCGGACGGCTACTGGTACCGTCCGCAAGGTCCGCGCTATGTGATCGTGACGCCGCCGTATGGCGTACGAGTACGCAGCTTGCCGGCCTATTCTCAGGAAGTCTGGATTGGCAGCTCGCTGTTCTTCGTGGCTGCCGGGACGTACTACAGCTATCAGCAAGATACACAGGATTATGTGGTGGCCTATCCGCCGCAAAACGTCGAGCCGGTTTATACGCCACAGGCGCCTGCATCCAGCCCGTATGACCCGGTCGCCTACCCAAACAATGGCCAGAGCGCCGAGCAGGTCGCACAGGACAAATATGACTGCTATCGCTGGTCGGTAGAACAGAGCAGCTTTGATCCGGCCGAACCGAATGTAAACAATGCACCGGCGATGATTCAGGTCTACCGTCGTTCGATGGTGGCTTGCCTGATGGGGCGCGGCTACACCATTAACTGATTCAGATTGTAGCTGGGCGCACGACTTCCTGCGGGTCGGCGTGCACCAGCACTTCGGCCTTCGGATACTCGCTGTTGATCGCGGCTTCAACCTGATCGCAAAGAGCGTGGGCGACGGACAGCGTCAGGCTTCCCGGCAACTCCAGATGCAACTGCACGAACCAATGGTTGCCGGAAATCCTGGTGCGCAAGTCATGGGCACCGAGTACGCCCGGTACGCTGCACGCCAGCTCCAGCATTCTTTCGCTGACATCCGTCGGTAATTCCTGATCCATCAGCACCGAAACGGTTTCCCTGGCGATCTGGAAAGCACTCCACAGGATGTACAGGGAGATACCCAGGCCAAACCAGGCATCCAGTTGCTGCCAGCCGAACCATGCCAACACCAGCGCTAGCAGAATGCCCATGTTCAGCAACATATCTGAGCGGTAATGCAGCGAATCGGCGCGGATCGCGGCGGAGCCGGTTTCCTTGATCACTTTGTGCTGGAAGGTCAGCAGGGCAAAAGTCAGCACCAGCGAAAGCAACATCACGGCGATGCCCAGACCGGGCGAGCCTATCGGTTCCGGATTCTGAATCCGCTCGACCGCCTGAAAGCCGATCAGGCAGGCACTGACTGCAATGAATAGCGCCTGTGCCATGCCCGACAGCGCTTCCGCCTTGCCATGCCCATAACGGTGATCGTCATCGGCCGGTCGCAGGGCGTAATGCACCGCCAGCAGGTTCAGAAATGATGCCGCTCCATCGAGCAACGAATCGGTCAACCCGGCTAGCAGGCTGACCGATCCACTGAGCCACCACGCCACCGCCTTGGCAATGATCAGGGTACTGGCAACCGCCAGCGAAGCCCGGGTTGCCAGACGCAACAAGCGGGCGTGTTCGAGGCTGGTGCTCATGGTGCTTCCTTCAGATTACAGTCAGGCCGACGGGGCGAGGCCCAGCGCTGCCAGTTGTTGCACACTGCCGCGATGCTGGATCAGGCGTGGATCGTTCAATGGCAGAGTGCGACCCAGTTCGGTTTCCAGAATGGCTTGCAGCTTGCTGTTGTCGACGCTGCCATCAGCGTTCACAGCCGGTTGCAGTTTTTGCGGGTCGATCTGCGCACTCTGGCCGTGCGGGAAGTAGATCGCGCCGGTAGCGAAGTCGACACCAAAGGCGATCAGGCCAGGGATTACGTAAAACAGCAGGCCGACCGCGTCGAGCACGGCGATCGCCGGGTCAATCTTGCCATCGATCTGGCCACGACGATCAGGATAGAAAATGCTGCCGCATGCGGTGAGTTGGGTCAGCAGAGTAGCGACCACAACGCCGCCGATTAAACGAGAAGGAATGCGCATGAACATCTCCAGGAGTTGAAGTGGCAACTATACAAGGCAAATAACGCAGAGCTATGACTATTGCATGGTTCGGCGGTTCGCTGGCGTAACTCATTAGTGGCCAACATGCAGAACAATGAATTGAATGCACTTTCCTGGAGCTGCCAAGTGTCCCTGACACCGCGCTGTCTCGCAGTAGACACGTATCTGTAGGAGCGCGCTTGCCCGCGATCACGTCAGTGCAGGCGATGTATTCATCGACTGAAAAACCGAATCGCGGGCAAGCGCGCTCCTACAGGTAAAAAACATTCAAATCAAATATTTGCATTTTTCGGGTAGGAGCTGCCTATAGCATCCATGATTTACCCACCAGCCAAACCACTGCATATTACTGACACATCCAAAGGAGACGAATGATGTCAATCAGGGTTTTGACGTTGCCGGGGCTGTTCAATTCGGGCGAAACCCATTGGCAATCGCAGTGGGAGCGGCAGTTTCCCGAGCTGCACAGGGTTGAGCAGCAAGACTGGGAAACACCGGTCGCAGCGGATTGGGTTGAACGCCTCAATCAGGAAATCACGGCAACCGACGGTGAAGTCGTACTGGTCGGTCACAGCCTGGCCTGCACCTTGATCACTCTTTGGGCCGGGCAATATCCAGAGGTGAATAAAGTACGCGGCGCCTTGCTGGTGGCTCCCAGCGATACGGAAGCAGAAAGCTATCCGCCCGGTACGAGCGGCTTCACGCCGATGTCGACGCGGCGCCTGCCATTCCGAAGCATCACAGTGACGAGCACGAATGACCCCTATGTCACCCAGGAACGAGCCCGGCTCTTCAGTGAGGCGTGGGGCAGCGAGTTGATCTGGCTGGAGAATGCCGGGCACATCAACGGACAATCCGGTTACGGTCCTTGGCCCGAGGGTATCGAGTTGTTGTACCAACTGACGGGCGACGCTCGTTTTAAGCTCAAATAGCCATCGGCACGTATAATCTGCGGCCTGTTCTGGAGCCGCTATGATTTCCCTGCCCATTGATGCTGTTTTACCCGACCTGCGCCAGGCGCTGTCCGAGCGCCATGAAGCGGTGCTCGAAGCCCCGCCCGGCGCAGGCAAAACCACGCGCGTGCCGTTGGCGTTGCTTGAGGAAACCTGGCTGGCCGGGCAAACCATTCTCATGCTCGAACCACGCCGTCTGGCAGCGCGGGCAGCGGCTGAACGACTGGCCAGTGAGCTAGGCGAAAAGGTGGGTGAAACGGTCGGCTACCGGATCCGTCTGGAAAGCAGGGTAGGGCCCAATACCCGTATTGAAGTCGTCACCGAAGGCATTCTGACCCGACGCTTACAGGATGATCCGGCGCTGGAAGGCGTGGGCTTGCTGATTTTTGACGAGTTCCACGAGCGCAGCCTGGATGCCGATCTGGCGTTGGCCCTGAGCCTGAACGGCCGCGACCTGTTTCGCGACGAGCAACCGCTGAAGATCTTGCTGATGTCGGCCACTCTGGAGGGCGAGCGGCTGTCGAGTTTGCTCGACGATGCGCCGGTGGTGCGCAGCGACGGTCGGATGTTCCCGGTGCAGATGCAGTGGGGGCGACCGTTTCAGCCCGGCGAATTCATCGAGCCGCGTGTGGTGCAGACGGTGCTGGATGCGATCAACGATGAAAGCGGCAGCCTGCTGGTGTTCTTGCCGGGGCAGGCCGAGATTCGGCGGGTCAATCAGCAACTGGCGGATGCGCTGGGCTCGCGCTCCGACATCATGCTGTGTCCCTTGCACGGCGAGCTTGATTTGAACGCCCAGCGTGCCGCTATCGAACCTGCGCCCAAAGGCATTCGCAAAGTGGTGCTGGCGACGAATATTGCCGAAACCAGCCTGACCATTGATGGCGTGCGCGTGGTGATCGACGCCGGGTTGGCGCGGGTGCCGCGTTTCGATCCGGGCAGCGGCATGACCCGCCTCGACACGCAGCGGATCTCCAAAGCCAGCGCAACTCAGCGCGCGGGTCGAGCAGGGCGGCTGGAGCCGGGAGTGTGTTATCGGCTGTGGTCCGAAGCTCAACATGAACAATTGGCTGCTTACGGTGCAGCGGAAATTCTTCAGGCCGATCTCGCGGGTTTAGCCTTGCAACTGGCGCGCTGGGGCGTAACGCCAACACAGCTGGTCTGGCTCGATGTACCGCCCGCTGCGGCTTACGGCCAGGCTCAGGATTTGTTGGTCCGTCTGGGCGCGCTGACCCGTGAGCCGGGGCAAGAGCCCAAACTCACCCCTCATGGTCAGGCCATGGCTGAGTTGCCCGCTCACCCGCGTATCGCCCATTTGCTCCTGCGCGGTCAGGCGCTGGGCCTTGGCAGTCTGGCCTGCGATGTTGCTGCACTGCTTGGCGAGCGCGACATTTTGCGTGGTGCCGGTGCCGATCTGCACAGTCGTCTGACGCTGCTCGATGGCAGTGAGCGTGCTGCCCGTGGCGCTCAAGGCGGCGTGCAACGGGCCAAACAACTGGCTCGCCAATATCGCGGCTATTTGCGCGGTTCTGTGTCTGAACCCGTCAGCGACCCAGACCATCCGCGCTGGCTTGGCGCGCTGCTGGCGCTGGCGTATCCCGACCGGGTTGCGCAACAACGCAAGGCGGGTGGTGCGGAATACCGCCTGGCCAATGGTCGTGCCGCCTTGTTTGCCGAAGTCGATGCGTTGATGAAGCAACCGTGGTTGGTTATCGCCGACCTTGGCAGTCGTCAGGGTCAGCGCGAAGAGCGTATCTACATGGCAGCCGAGTTCGATCCTGCGTTGTTTGATTCGGTGTTGGCGGAACAAGTGGTTCAGCTCGACCAACTGGATTGGGATGAGCGCGAAGGTGTGTTCCGTGCCGAGCGGCAGCGCAAGGTGGGGGAGTTGATTCTAAGTCGTGAGCCGCTGGCCGGGCTGGACGAGTCCGCCAAAGGTCAGGCTTTGCTGGCTTTGGTGCGCCGTAAAGGTCTTGAGCTGCTGCCGTGGACACCCGAACTGCGCCAATGGCAGGCGCGGGTCGGCCTGTTGCGTTCGCTGGATCTTGAGCAGAAAGACAGCAGCGAATGGCCGGATGTCAGTAACGCCGGTTTGCTTGAGCGGCTGGAAATCTGGTTGCTGCCGTATCTGGGCAAGGTCTCGCGGCTCAGCCATTTCAGTAATCTGGACCTGTCGTCGATCCTGCACAACCTGCTGCCGTGGCCTTTGCCTCAGCGTCTGGATGAGCTGGCGCCACACCACTTGAGCGTTCCGTCGGGTTCATCGGTGCGTCTGGATTACAGCGAACACCCGCCGATTCTCGCCGTGCGCCTGCAAGAGCTGTTTGGTCTGGCAGATACACCACGCATCGCCAACGGGCGGCAGATCGTCAAACTGCACCTGCTGTCCCCGGCCCGCCGTCCGGTGCAGGTCACACAAGACCTGGCCAACTTCTGGCGCAGTACCTATGCCGAAGTGAAGAAGGATTTGAAAGGAAGATACCCCAAGCACTATTGGCCGGATGACCCGCTGATTGCCGAGCCGACGGCGCGGACCAAGCCGAGGAAGTAAAGGCGCTTTAGGAGAGCGCCTTCTGTGCCTGCCACAACCCTATCGCGCAGCAAACACGGTCCCTGTAGGAGTGCACGAGCACCGCGAGGCCGCGATAGCGATTTGCCTGACACACCGCCATCGCTACCTCGCGGTGCTCGTGAGCTCCTACAGATATTTGTTCAAGTTCGCGGAAACTCAGGGCAACGCCGGCAACAAAAAACAGCCAACTACATCAGATGGTTACGAGATGAATTCAATATGAAGGCATCAACTCGCCGACCGCTCCAGAAACAACATCAAACGAAAATCTGTAATCCAGATTATTGATGTTTACAAAGAAGCACAGTTGCCCGGACACATAATAGACATCAGAAAAAATTCCTTGGCCGACTACGGTTTTTGCAGCCGCGCGGACATCCCACATCAGGTCGCCGTCAGGCTTGATAATCAAGGCTTCATTTCCTTTGATATCAAAGGGAGCAATCACAACCGCTATGCCAGTAGCGTCCACTAATAATTCGGGAATCAGTTTCTGGGGATTTTCGATTTTGTGAGAACACCCAAGAAAAGACCATGCGACTCCGGTAGGCAACAGCTCCCACACGCTCAAGCCTTGAGAGTTGGCACCGCGGTCAGATGATCCAGGATTGTCGATCACCGAATAGTTTTCAATAACGCTCACTTATCCACCATAACCACCAGAGTGACACGCTCGTTTTGGACGATCCCATGTTGGCTTGCCAATACATTTCTGTGGGAGCGAATTCATTCGCGAATGGGCCGGTACATTCGCAGCCTATGTATTGCTTGAAATAATGCCTTCCCGAATAAATTCGGTCCCACAGAGGAGGGCGAGCCTGATATTGGCGCGATTCAATGGGCTTCAGGGCAACACCGGCAACAAAAACCGCCCAATCACTGGCAAATGATTGGAGATCAGCAGCGTATCTTCCTGGCGCACAGCCGCCCCCACACGTTTGAGTCGCGGGCTGAAAAACAGGTAATCCACGGTGCGGTCAGGGCCACTGACGCGCGGATCATTGGGGAAGTGCGTTAGCCATTTCGCGCGATCAATGCCGCCGACTTCAACGTTGTTCGGGATCATCGGGTATTTGTCCCACAGCACATGCAACTGGCTGTCTGGCTGATACAACGAGCGCTGTTCGGCAGGCAGACGTTGATACTGACCCAGCGGCAGCAGGTTGAAATCCCCGCCGATCAGCCAGGGCGTGCCAGTGGCTTCGAATTTGTCGAGCAGCTTGCTGGTCGCCTGCACCTGACGCTGCATGGCGTCGTCGCCTTCAATGAATGTGTCCAGATGGGTGTTGATCACAGCCAGATGACCGCCGTCGCGCAGGGGCAGGTAACTGACCAGCAATGCGGGTTTGCGCTGGAACTGTCGACTGATCAGGTTGGCGTCGCGAATCGGTAGCTGAATGCGTTCGGCCCGGTCGATTTCGAATCGGCTCAGGGTCGCGAGTTTCATGCCGACGCTGCCTGCGATGTGCCGATTCGGGACGAAATCGGCTTTCCAGTAAAACGCCTCGGAGCTGCAGGGATACAGGTCGGTGACGCGCTCTTGCAGCAGCGCCAGTTGATCGTCGTAATCGGTGTTCTTCGCGCCGTCGTTCACTTCCTGCAACAGGACGATGTCCGGCTGTTCGTCGCGAATCACCCGGGCGACTTCATCAAGGTTGAAGGCGACATCTTCCGGCGTTGGCCGCTCGTCCTGACCGCTGCCATCAGTCACGTCATACCAGAACACGTAACGCTTGCCCGCCAGATACTGGATGTTCCAGGTCATCACCTTGAGCGCTTGCCCGGGTATCAAACGGGGTGCTTTATCAGCAGGACTGCAGCTGACAGGCAGTTCTTCGCGGGGTACAGGGCGCCAGGTCAGGGTGTAGACCAGCCCCAGCAGCACGCCGGCCAGCAATACAAGAATCAGCATGAAACGGATCAAGCGGCTCATCGGCTCGGCTTAGAACGCGTTGCGTTCAGTCAGAAGGTCGCGTTGCAGGGTTTCGAAAAAAGTGCAAACCCGAGCATAGCCCGACTGGAACATGATTGGCAGCCTTCGTCTCGTTTACTCCAGCTCTTCGGGTTGTTCAGGCGGTTCGTTGAGTAGCATGAACAGGCGAAACATCACCACGCTGGTGAATAGTTGCAGGAAGCTGCTGACGACGTTGATCAGCAAAACGGCGGCCTCATTTGGTTTCTCCGGGAGCAGGAGATAAGCGCTTCCTTCAAGCAGCGACAGGGGAATATAGATGCACAGCACGCAGGTCATGATGCGCACGAAGTGACCCTGGCTCATCTCGAAGCTTGCGCGCATCGCCATTAGCGGCGTCAGGCCGCGCAGTACCAGCAGGTATTCCGAAAACACCAGTCTGACCATCACCCAGATGCCGGGAAGGATAAACAGCGACAGACCGAACAGGATCAGCAGCGTGCTCAGCGCCGAGAGCACGGCGAAGGTCGGCCACATGCGTAATGCCATGGCGAGCAGGTCAAGCGTTCCAGGCTGGTCACCACCACGGGTGCGTGCATCCAGAAACAGGATCAGTGCACAGGTGTACAGCGGGTAGAACAACACACCGATCAGTAACTCGTAAGTCGATGAAGTGTTGGCCGCCAGCGAACTGCTCAGCGCCTGCTTGGCCAGCGCCTCAACGATCACCAGCGGCAGACACAGCACCAGAATGCTCGTCAGGTTGCGCCGGAAAAAGTACAGGGAGTCGGTAAGAATGGTCAGCGGGTTCATTAGGATCGGGTCGCAGAAAAAGCAGTCGGTCACTTTAGCTGGCTAACCAGGTACCGGCCAGAGCCTTCTTAACATTTACGACAGTCTATTGAAACGCCCCGGATTAGCCCCATTACCTTGCTTACGCATTGGCTATTCGGCCAGGCGAAGATTTTTAACGGCAATCTAACGAGGTCGCCATGAACAGCGAAGAGCAAACCCTGATCGATGGTCTTTTCAGCAAACTGAAAAGTGCCGAAACCGGTTCAGCCCCCCGTGACGTCGAGGCTGAGGCCAGGATCAAGGAGCATCTCAACCAGCAGCCCGCCGCGCCTTATTACATGGCGCAGGCGATTCTGGTGCAGGAAGCGGCAGTGAATCAGCTCAACCAGCAGGTCAAAGAGCGCGATGAGCAAATCCAGCGTTTGCAGGCTGAACTTCAGCAGGCGAAGGCTCAGGGCTCTTCGGCTCCGGCGCAGGGCGGTGGTGGGTTTCTGTCGAGCATCTTCGGTGGCGGAGGCAACCGTCCGCAGTCTCAGCCGCAGCAGTCCTTCTCCCAGCCGCCAGCCTCGTCCGGTGGTGGCTGGCGCGACGGTGGTCCTTCCAGCCCGCCGCCTTATAACGCGCCGCAGGGTAATCAGGGTAACTACGCCGCTCCGCAACAGCAGGCTCCACGCGGCGGCGGTTTTCTCGGTGGCGCGTTGCAAACCGCAGCCGGTGTCGCCGGTGGTGTAATGCTCGCGCAAGGTCTGAGCAGCATGTTTGGCAGTCACAATCAGCCTGAAGAAGTTGTCGAAGTCATCAAAGAAGAGCCTGCTCAGGTTGCTGATCATAGCCCTCAGGATTCTGGTGGCGGCTGGAACGATAACCAAGAGAGTGTGACCAGCAACGATTCATACGGCAGCGATCAAGGCGGCTGGGATGACGGCGGTTTTGATGGCGGGGATGATGATTCGTTTGTTTGAGTGTTGAGCTGAATAGCGCGGTACCTGTGCAGACTGTGTGAAAACTACTGCGCTCGGCAATACTGCGTTAAAAACAGGCGAAAAATGCTCATTTAGAACACCTAGACTCCGCTTTTTCGCCTGTTTTTGCCTTGTCTTGCCGTCGCTCGCTACGTTTTCACACAGTCTGTGTGGGAGCGAATTCATTCGCGAAGGTGGCGGCCATGAAAAATGTATATCTGATACACCGCTTTCGCGAATGAATTCGCTCCCACAAGTTTATCGCCAGGCCCCAGCGACTCAGCCACACACGAAACTGGCATACTAAGCGCCGATTCAACTTCTGAATCGGCGTTGTCGTTTGGCTGCGCTGCTGCGTCATGAGGATTACCGGTGAAGAAAATCGCTGTGTTCGCCGATGTACAGAACCTCTATTACACCGTCCGTCAGGCCCATGGTTGCCATTTCAACTATGCGGCGTTGTGGGCGGATATCAGCAAGCGTGGGGAAATTGTTGAGGCTTACGCCTATGCCATCGACCGTGGCGACAGCAAGCAGCAGCAATTCCAGCAAATCCTCCGCAACCTCGGCTTCACCGTCAAACTCAAGCCCTACATCCAGCGCAGCGATGGTTCGGCCAAAGGTGACTGGGACGTGGGCATCACCATCGATATCATGGACGTCGCGCCACAGGTCGACGAAGTGGTGCTGGCTTCCGGCGATGGCGATTTCGATTTGTTGCTTGAGCGCATCATCAGCAAACATGGCGTCGAAGCGGTTGCCTATGGCGTGCCGGGGCTGACCGCCAACTCGCTGATTCGCGCCGCCACTCGTTACGTGCCCATCGAAGGCGCGTTGCTTTTACGTTGATTTTTCAAAGGTTCATCAAGTGTTGGAACAAGTAGCGGTCATCGACTTTGAAACCACTGGTATTTCTCCCGGCCAGGGCTGCCGTGCCACGGAGATTGCTGTTGTGATCATGGAGCAGGGGCGCATCGTTGATCGTTTTCAAAGCCTGATGAACGCCGGTGTGCGAATTCCAGGCTTCATTGAGTCGCTGACCGGTATCAGCAACAGCATGATTCGTACCGCGCCGTCGGCCGAGCGGGTCATGAGTGACGTGGCTGATTTTGTGGGCACGATACCGCTGGTGGCGCATAACGCCTCGTTCGACCAGAAGTTCTGGGACTACGAGCTGTCACGCATCGAGCGCAGCCGCCAACAAAGCTTTGCCTGCTCATTGCTGTTGGCGCGACGCCTGATGCCGACTGCTCCCAATCACAAGCTTGGCACCCTGACCAGCTATGCACGCCTGCCCAACACCGGCAAGGCTCACCGAGCCATGGCCGACGCCGAAATGGCCGCCAACCTCACCGCGTATCTGACCAATGAACTGCGCCACACCCATGGCCTTTCTGCGATCTCCCACCAATTGCTCTGCACGCTGCAAAAAGTGCCCGCAGCGAAAATTAGCGACGCCATCAAACGCCAGCGCGGATTTTAAAGGCGTCGTCTATTGCCTTGTTGCCAGTATCTACAGCAGATTGACCCGGGCTAATGGCGAAAGCCGCAGGCGGTGCGGGCCGGAATAGTCCGGACAGGGTAAACTGCGCGCCATCTCGCGTGATTTATCTACGGTATTCAAATGACATTCGCCACACTCGGCCTGATCGAACCCCTGCTGCGCGCTCTTGAAACGCTCGGCTACCAGACTCCAACGCCTGTTCAGGCGCAGGCGATTCCACCGGTCCTGGCCGGGCGTGACCTGATGGCCGCCGCCCAGACCGGTACTGGCAAAACTGCCGGCTTCGCCTTGCCATTGCTGCAACGCCTGACCATGGAAGGCCCGAAAGTCACTCCCAACTCGGTGCGTGCGCTGGTGCTGGTGCCGACCCGTGAGTTGGCCGAGCAGGTCCACGAGAATATTCGTCAGTACGCCGAACACCTTCCGCTGAGCACTTACGCGGTCTACGGAGGCGTGAGCATCAACCCGCAGATGATGAAACTGCGCAAGGGCGTCGATGTGCTGGTCGCTACTCCAGGCCGCTTGCTCGACCTCTACCGCCAGAACGCGGTGAAGTTCTCCCAGTTGCAAACCCTGATCCTCGACGAAGCGGATCGCATGCTTGATCTGGGCTTCTCCGAGGAACTGCGCGACATCTACAAGGCGCTTCCAAAAAAACGTCAGACCCTGCTGTTCTCTGCGACCTTCTCCGACGCCATCCGCCAGTTGGCCGGGCAGATGCTCGACGACCCACTGACCATTGAGGTCAGCCCGCGCAATGTGGCGGCGTCTTCGGTCAAACAGTGGGTAGTGACGGTCGACAAGAAGCGCAAACCCGAGTTGTTCATCCATCTGCTGAAAAAACTGCGCTGGTCTCAGGTTCTGGTGTTCGCCAAGACGCGCGTTGGCGTTGATCAACTGGTGGATCGTTTGCAGGGATTGGGCATCAGTTCTGACGGTATCCACGGCGACAAGCCACAAGCTACACGTCAGCGGGCGCTGGATCGTTTCAAGGCCAGCGAAGTACAGATTCTGGTGGCGACCGACGTTGCTGCGCGCGGCCTGGATATCGATGATTTGCCGACAGTGGTCAACTTCGACCTGCCGATCGTTGCCGAGGACTACATTCACCGCATTGGTCGCACCGGCCGGGCAGGCCTGACGGGCGAGGCCATTTCGCTGGTATGTGCTGACGAAGTGGAATTGCTGTCAGCAATCGAGACCCTGACCCGTCAGACGTTGCGTCGTGAAGAAGAACCGGATTTCGCACCGGAACACCGCGTGCCAACCACCGATGCCAGCGGCCAGATCCTGAAGAAACCGAAAAAGCCGAAGAAACCCAAAACCTCTGGTGGCGGTAAACGCAACCTGGGCAAATGGATCGACAGTGGCGACACCGCGCCGGAAGCGCCATCGGCCAAGCCAGTGCGTAAAGTCCCGGTGTTCAACACGGGGCCGCGCAAGAAGAAGCCTTGATGTAAGTTTTCTCTGTTGGAGCGAGGCTTGCCCGCGAAGAAGACGACGCGATATGTCAGACACACCGTGTCATCGTTCTTCGCGGGCAAGCCTCGCTCCAACAGTTATTCGACAACCTCCGTCACCGGCTGCCAACTCCCCACCATGTGCACCAACCCCGGTGCACCTTCCAGGCGGAATTGGCCATGGGAGCCCGCTGCGCTGGCCGACAGCACAATCTCGCTGGGCAGGCGCACCGGCTTCTGGAACTGCACTCTGATATCGACGTTCGACGCCGGAAGATGGTTGGTCAGAAAGGCCAGGGTTCTTGCCTTGAGCCACATGCCATGGGCAATCGCCTTCGGGAAGCCGAACAGTTTGGCGCTTGGCCCGCTCAGGTGGATCGGATTGTAGTCGCCGGACACCTTGGCGTAACGTCGGCCAATTTCCGCCGCCGCACGCCAGCGTGCAACTTCTGTCATGGGCATATCCGCAGGCTCATAATCGCCACTCGCTGCACCTTCCAGTTTCACGTCGCGACACAGCATCGTGCTTTCTTCTTCCCAAAGCAGGCCCATTGAATCTTCAACCTGAGTGATCAGATCGAACGTAGCGCCTTTGTCGTGAGGCTGAAGGTTTTCAGCTTTTACACCGATGTACACCTTGTTCACGCTGCCCAGCGGCCGATGAATTCTGATCCGGTTAGCCAGATGAACCAGCCCCAGCAACGGGAAGGGGAAGTCCTTGGCCGTCATCAATTGCATTTGCAGATTGAACGCCAGCACGTGTGGATAAGTGGGCGGCAGCAGGCTGTTTTCGCTGAAACCACACACTTCGCGGTACTGAGACAGCTTTTGCGGGTCCACGGACGTCCAGCAACGCAAGCCGATATCAGGCAGTTCAGTGCCGGTCACCTTGCGCCGCAGCGCGGCCTGGACGAACAGGTTCGGCAGTGTCGGCAGGGAATCCAGGTATCGCCAGTGAGCGCTCATCGTGCATCTCCTTGCTCTTGTTTATTGTCTTGCGCCTTATGCGCCGATGACACTCTGACCACAGACCCGCAGCACTTGACCGCTGACCGCACCAGCACCCGGCTGGGCCAGCCAGGCAACCGCCTCAGCCACGTCCTGCGGCAAACCGCCCTGACCCAGGGAGCTCATGCGGCGGCCCGCTTCACGCAGGGCAAACGGCATGCTTGAGGTCATTTTGGTTTCGATAAAGCCGGGAGCCACGGCATTGATACTGATGCCGCGCTCGCTCAAAGTGGGCGCCATTGCCCGGGCCAGACCGATCAGGCCGGCCTTGCTGGTGGCGTAATTGGTTTGCCCACGATTGCCCGAAAGTCCGCTGATCGAAGCCAGCAGAATGACGCGACCGTTGTCGCGCAGGGTGCCACTTTCCAGCAGTGCTTCAGTCAATACTTGAGGGGCGTTGAGATTGACCGACAGCACTGAGTCCCAGAAATCGGCAGACATGTTGGCCAGCGTCTTGTCCCGGGTGATCCCGGCGTTGTGCACCAGAATGTCGATGCCACCCTGCAGATGTTCGATCAATTGCGCGCCCGCATCGGCCGCGCCAATGTCCAGCGTCAGGGCTTTGCCGCCCAGTCGTGCTGCCAGGGCATCCAGGTCTGATTTGGCCTGAGGCACATCGAGCAAGACCACTTCTGCGCCGTCGCGAGCCAGGGTTTCGGCAATCGCTGCACCGATACCGCGTGCAGCGCCGGTCACCAATGCTCTGCGACCGCTAAGCGGCCGACTCCAGTCCTGAACCTGTGATGGGCAAGCGCTCAGGCGGACAACCTGGCCGGAGATAAACGCGCTCTTGGGCGACAGGAAAAACCGCAGTGCACCTTCAAGCTGATCCTCCGCTCCATTGTCCACCTGCAGCAGTTGTACGGTGCCGCCGTTGCGCATCTCTTTGGCCAGCGAGCGGCTGAAGCCTTCGAGTGCTTGTTGGGTGCTGGCGGCAAGCGGCTCGCTGACGCTTGCGGGTGCGTGGCCGAGAATCACTACATGCGCGCTGTAATCGAGCTTTTTCAACAAAGGCTGAAAGAATTCGCGTAATTGCTTGAGGTCTTCGGTGCGCGTGAAAGCGCTGGCATCGAAGACCACCGCTTTGATTTTCGGGCCCTGATCGGCAACCCAGGCGGTTGCGCCGGGTACCTCCGAGCCAAAGCTGTAGATCGACTCGGTCAAGCGAGGAGCAAATAGCCGGACCTGATCGGCCAGCGGTCCCGCGCTGATCAGCAGCGAGCCTTCAACAGGGCGCAGACGTCCAGCCTGCCAGCGTTCCAGTCTGACCGGTTTAGGCAGGCCAACAGCGCCAACCAGGCGGCTGCCCAGGTCAGAGTTGGCAAAATCTATGTAGCGATCAGACGGCATGGAACACTCTCCTTGAGTCGGGGTTCAAAGGAGTTGACCACACTCAAGCGACGTTCGTTCGAGTATCCCCTACGCTGCTCATCAGCGAATCCGTATCAAGAAAGGGAGTTTTCAATGAATCAGCCACGCCGGGTCGCCATCGTCGGCGGTAACCGTATTCCATTTGCTCGCTCCAACGGCCCTTACGCCACCGCGAGCAATCAGGACATGCTGACCGCCGCGCTGGAGGGTTTGATCGAGCGTTTCAACCTGCATGGCCTGCGCATGGGCGAGGTCGTTGCCGGGGCTGTGCTCAAGCATTCCCGGGACTTCAACCTGACCCGCGAGTGCGTGCTGGGCTCGCGCCTGTCCCCGCAGACGCCTGCCTACGATCTGCAACAGGCCTGCGGCACCGGGCTGGAAGCGGCGTTGCTGGTGGCCAACAAAATCGCCTTGGGACAGATCGAATGCGGTATTGCGGGCGGGGTGGATACCACTTCCGATGCGCCGATTGGCGTGAACGAAGATTTACGTAACATTTTGCTGCAGGTTAACCGGGCCAAGTCCGTAGGCGACAAACTTAAACTTTTGTTGCAATTGCGTCCGCATAATCTCAAGCCTGAGTTGCCACGCAATGGCGAACCGCGCACCGGTCTGTCCATGGGGCAGCACTGCGAATTGATGGCGCAAACCTGGAATATCCCTCGCGATGCACAGGACCAGTTGGCGCTGGAAAGCCATCTGAAAATGGCCGCAGCGTATGCCGAAGGCTGGCAGAACGATTTGATCACACCGTTTCAGGGCCTGACCCGCGACAACAACCTGCGTCCGGACCTGACCCTCGACAAGCTCGCCAGCCTGAAATCCGCGTTCGAGCGCAGCGCCAAGGGCACGCTGACAGCGGGCAACTCCACACCGCTGACTGACGGAGCTTCATTGGTGCTGCTGGCCAGTGAAGAGTGGGCCCGAGAGCGCGGCCTGCCTGTATTGGCTTATCTGCGTGATGGAGAGTCTGCGGCGGTGGATTTCGTCAACGGCAAAGAGGGCCTGCTGATGGCGCCAGCCTATGCCGTGCCTCGGCTGTTGGCGCGCAATGGCCTGACCTTGCAGGACTTCGACTACTACGAGATTCACGAAGCGTTCGCCGCGCAGGTGTTGTGTACGCTGAAGGCTTGGGAGGACGCAGATTATTGCCAGACCCGGCTTGGGCTTGACGCGCCTCTTGGCTCGATTGACCGCAGCAAGATGAATGTCAAAGGCAGCTCGTTGGCCGCCGGTCACCCGTTTGCCGCCACGGGCGGACGTATCGTCGCCAACCTGGCCAAGTTGTTGAGTGTCGCAGGGGAAGGGAGGGGATTGATTTCCATCTGCGCCGCGGGCGGGCAGGGGGTTACGGCGATTCTTGAGCGGTGATGAGAATGGACACAACTGCCAATATTGGAATGCATTGTGGGAGCTGGGCTTGCCCGCGATAAGGCTGGATGCGATCTAGGATAGACCGAGGTGTCCTTATCGCGGGCAAGCCCAGCTCCCACAAGTCCTGTATTAACCTGATATTGGGCTTGCTCACGCCGCCCGGGCTTCCTCCAGCGCTTCCGCCGACAGTTGCAGCTTGTGCCGGTTTGAATAATTCTCGGCCATCACCGAACACACGATCAATTGCAGCGGGTGGTAGATCATGATCGGCAGCAGGATCAGACCCAGCCCCGGATTGTTTCCAAAAATCAGCGCTGCCATCGGAGCACCGGCCGCCAGTGACTTTTTGGTCGCACAGAACACCGCCGCCACCTTGTCCGCATGATTGAATTTCAGGACGCGGGCCGTGCCGGTGGTCAGTAGCAGGATCACTACCAGCAATGCTGCACTGCCTGCGAAGGCCATGGCGATGACCGAGTTGCCCTGGGTTTGCCACAGCCCCGACACCATCGAATTACAGAACGCCGCGTAGACCAGCAGCAGGATCACGATCTTGTCGATCAGGTTGGTGTACTTCTTGTGTCTGGCGAAAAACTTGCCCACCAACGGACGCACCAACTGGCCCAGGATGAGTGGCAGCAGCAACATCAGGCTCAGTTTCAGCAACGTGGAACCCAGGTCGATGCCGCCAGAGCCGGTACCAACGACCAGACTGACCAGCCACGGCGTCATGAAAATGCCGAACACGCTGGACATGCTGGCGTTGAGAATCGCCGCTGGGACGTTGCCGCCTGCACTGCCGGTCAATGCCACCGAAGAGGAAATGGTCGAGGGCAGTGCGCACAGGTACAGGAAGCCCAGCATCAACAATGCCGGAACGTAGGCACCAAATGCCTTGTCGCAGGCCAGCCAGATAATGGGGAACACCACAAACGTGAAGACCTGCACCATGATGTGCAGGCGCCAGTTCTTCAGGCCGTTTTTGATCTGCTCGCTGGAGAGATTGACGCCGTGCAGGAAGAACACCACGAACACGCCGATGTTGATGACGTATTCAGCATGCATGCCGCCACCCGTGGCACCAAAGCCCGGGAAGAAGTAGGCCAGAACCGTGGCCAGGACCATCCCGCAGAGGAACCAGTCGGTGACGACGCGTTTGAGATGTTTGAGGACAGACATAAGCGCTCGGCAATTGTTTGTAAAAATAGATGTCCGAAGGCTAACGCACTCGTAAACTTCCGTCTTGCGACATAAGGCCATTCCATAACGGCTAACGGACAAATTCATATGCATCGTCATGGCAGCGAGCGACAGATTCCAGCATTGAGCGAATTGCCGCGTCCATTGTATGCCCGCGCCGAGAGCTTGAGCGCTGGATCATGGACGCCGCCACATCGTCATGAGTGGGTGCAATTTTCCTACGCGATCAGTGGCGTTCTGGGCGTGCATACCGCCGAAGGCAGTTTCTTTGCCCCCCCGCAGTGGGGTGTCTGGATACCGGCGGGGCTGGAGCATGAAGTGGTGACCTCCATGCGTGCAGAAATGCGCAGCCTGTATGTACGCAAAGAGGACTCCGGCTGGGCGCCGCAGCGCTGTAGGGTTCTGGAAGTGACGCCTTTGGCTCGGGAGCTGATCAAAAGCTTCTGTCATTTACCCGCCGAGTACCCCTTGGGTGACACCAGCGAAGCGCGACTGGTGCAAGTGCTCATGGACCAGTTGGCGCATCTGCCTGAAGTGGGGTTCTCGTTGCCCTTGCCTCGTCACCCGCGTCTTCTGGAACTGTGCAATGAACTGATCGAAAACCCGAGCCAGTTGATCACGTTGCACGATTGGGCAGTACGTCTGGGCGCTTCGGAGAAAACCTTGATGCGCCTGTTCCTGCGTGAAACGGGTTTGAGCTTCCGTGGCTGGCGGCAGCGTGCGCGGCTGCTTTCATCCCTTGGCGCGCTGGAGAATGGTGACAGCGTAACCAATACGGCGCTGGCCTGCGGCTACGACTCGACTTCGGCGTTCATCGCGGCTTTCAAGGGGTTGTTCGGGTTCACTCCCGGTGAACTGTTCAAGCAGTAATTGACCGGATTACCTTACGCAATGCGTGCAGTGGCTGAAGTTTCTTACCTTGAGATCCAGGTTTGTTTTTTTGCTCTCTAACGGCATGAAAGCTGCTTTATATCGGGGCGATGAGGGTTTTTCCGACAGAAACTATCCACATCAAACGTCAGCTCCTACTACTCGCTGGCAGAGGATTGCCGTATAACGGGCAACAATCGCGTGTTTGGCAACGAAGGACCCACAATAAAAGCTGATGAAAACTCCTAAACGCATTGAACCCCTGATCGAGGACGGTCTGGTGGACGAGGTGCTGCGCCCGCTGATGAGCGGTAAAGAGGCAGCTGTTTATGTGGTGCGCTGTGGCAATGAGCTGCGGTGTGCCAAGGTTTACAAGGAGGCAAATAAACGCAGTTTCCGTCAGGCATCCGAGTATCAGGAAGGCCGTAAGGTACGTAACAGTCGTCAGGCACGGGCGATGGCCAAGGGCTCCAAGTTTGGTCGCAAGGAAACAGAGGATGCCTGGCAGAACGCCGAAGTGGCGGCGCTGTTCCGGCTGGCTGGCGCTGGCGTTCGGGTTCCCAAGCCATACGACTTCCTTGAAGGCGTGTTGCTCATGGAGATGATCGCCGACGAGTATGGCGACGCCGCACCGCGATTGAATGATGTGGTTCTGGAGCCGGATCAGGCTCGGGAATATCACAAGTTTTTGATCGAGCAGATCGTACTGATGTTGTGTACCGGTTTGGTGCATGGTGACCTTTCGGAGTTCAACGTGCTGTTGACCCCGACTGGCCCGGTGATCATCGATTTGCCTCAGGCTGTCGACGCAGCGGGTAACAACCACGCGTTCAGCATGCTGGAGCGTGATGTGGGCAACATGGCTTCCTACTTCGGCCGCTTTGCGCCTGAGTTGCGTAAAACGAAGTACGCCAAGGAAATGTGGTCGTACTACGAAGCAGGGACCTTATCGCCAGCGACAGTGTTGACCGGCGAGTTTGATGAACCGGAAGACGAGGCCGATGTGGGTGGCGTGTTGCGGGAAATCGAAGCCGCGCGTCTGGACGAAGATCGTCGCCAGGCCGCCCGCGCTGCCGACGATGCTCCACCGAGCAAAACTGCCGAAGAACCGCCTCCGCCCTGGATGCAGTGATCGGCCGTTAATAAAAACCCGGCTTCGGCCGGGTTTTTTGTGGGCGGAAGGCTGCCAATATCGCCACTGTCATTTGGGTTGGAACGCTGTTCCCCTGTGGGAGCCGAGCTTGCTCGCGATAAGGCTGGACTCGGTTGACTTAGATCGCGTCCAGCCTTAT